>NZ_JBNLYC010000109.1:0-15255 GCF_050172015.1 Bacillus sp. GMa5/1
AAGCATAAACCCTAAAATAATGAACCAAGTCATTTTTCAACATCTCCTTTCAGTATTTAATATTAAGATATTAAAACTGTTGAGAAAGTGTGCTGTTGTCCATGAAAAATATTGTGAATTTGTTGAGGAAATATTGAGAATGTTGCAATGCGATTGATTGTAGGGGAGTTAGAGTTAATAATGCTTGTCAGATTATATGCGTGAAAAAAGGAAATAGGAAAGAGAACAGTTGCGTAGACTGTTCTCTTAAGGAGCGGAAGTGCTGAACATTTTCAATGACAATGATTCAACCATTCCCCTAATAGTATGTGCAAATATTTATAATTTATACAAGAAAGACGGCTATTAAAAATAGCCGCCTTGCCCAGGGAGATTTCAAGAAAATTAGAGATTCATTATGGATACAGATTGGCTGTTACCAATCTACTCTTAGTATTGGAAATAATTACATAAATTATTCGTAGGTTAAAATCTTAATTCATTGTAGGATGAGTGACATGCAAAGTAAAAAGAGCACTTTTTAAAAGTGCTCTTTTTAAGGTGTGTATTAGGACTTGAAAGAGGCATCAATGACAATTTAGAAGGAGATATTTCTATACAACATATGGAGGTACAATGGAAGGGTGACGATAAAAAATAAAAAGAGCAGTTAGAATGAACTAACTGCTCAGCTCTAGGGGAAATGAATGGTTTCAATTATCGAGACAATAAAAGGATAAGCAAAAAGGATTGAATTTGAAGAAAGTGTGTTGTTTTAATTGTATTAGGAGTTTTAATCATCGTATAACTATCTCCCCTATATGAATGGATAAATTGGAAAGAAGTCTTTGTATATCCTATAGGCTTAATTCTATGTATGATACTTGGACATTTTGGGTTACTAGAGTTTTATATATGAGTAGGGTTAGTATGTATTGTATGAGGTATCCTTAGGGCAATAGGAATTAGTGTTATATAGAAAGAATAAGTGCAGAGAGCATCTAAATGGGATGATTTTTTATTTTGCATAGAAAAAGGAACCCATAAGGGTTCCTTTTCTTATTCCGATCTATCTTAAGCGCATATAAGATAATGTTATTTTACATCTTAATATTAGGAATTACAATAAAGAAGTGAAGATTACCATGAGGTGGTGTAAATAGGAGAAAGAACCATAAGTATTACTGCGTGATCTGGTTGTAATGAGCTTTGCATGTGGATATTAAATGTCTATTAAGTAAATTGGTCTAATTTTTCTACAGGTGTTTCATAAAGGTAGATTAATTCGTAAATATGAAGCGTTACGCTATAAGATAGAAATACTTACAAATTTTAAAAGAATTCTATTTGTGTACCAAGAAGTAAAATCTATTTATGATAAAATATAGAAAAAGATGATTAAGAAGGGACAATTAAAGTGAAACCAACAATTTATGATGTTGCGGAAAAAGCAGGTGTATCAATAGCGACTGTATCCAAGGTAATTAATCAAACTGGGCGTATTAGTGAAAAAACAATAAACAAAGTAAATCAGGTAATGGATGAATTAGATTACCAGCCGAGTAGTGTAGCAGCAGCGTTAACAGGTAAAAAAACATATACGATTGGGGTACTTGTCCCAGATATCTCAAATCCATTTTTTGCAGAAGTAGCAAGAGCTTTTGAAAATAGTGCACGAGAATCAGGGTATACACTCATTTTATGTAGTACGGACCATCAAACAAAACGTGAGCACGAATACATTGATTTATTATTTAAAAAGCAAGTAGATGGCATTATTATTGCAACGGAACTAAATGATTATAAACTAGTTAAAAAAATCGTGAACCGAGATTTGCCACTTGTATTATTTACCGTAGATCATCCTTCCATCACGACTCATGTTGTGACAACTGATGATATGAGGGGCGGCTATTTAGCTGGGAATTATCTAACGCAGAAGGGCCATACATCTTTAACGATTATGATGGAGAAGGATAGAAAAAGTAGCTTAGGAAGGCTGAATGGCTTTAAGCAGGCTCTTACAGATTCAGATATCTCATTAGATGATGATGCAATAATTAGCTGCTATTCGACTGTGGAAGATAGCAAACGTGCAAGTAAAGAATTACTTAGCTTGCCTAATAGGCCTACAGCGGTTTTTGCTTGTACAGATTTAATTGCGATATGCCTTATGAATGAAGCAAGAAAACAAGGACTTTCAATTCCGGAAGATTTATCAATAATCGGATTTGATAATACAATTTATGCTGAGATAGCAGATCCTGGGTTAACGACAATTGAACAGCCAATTACACAAATGGCAGCTTGTACGTTTGAACAACTCTTAAAAACGATGGAAATGAAGGAACATGCTAAGCAAAAAATTACTATTATTCCTCAATTAGTAGAGCGATTATCAGTAAAGGATATTACATGTTAGCGTTTTTGATATCCTACTTGAATGTAACAAAAAGAAGGTCATCTTAACCATATACAGTTATGATGACCTTCTATTATATAGAGGATTTATACAGAGAATTGCTCACTGCTTTTCGTATTTAAATCCTGCTCCATCCCATCTTCCTTTGGAATAGTAAGGAAATGAGTTAAAAATGCACCAAAGAAATACAAACCAGCAAAGATCCACATCACGCCGCCTACACCTAATGGACCGATGAAAGCAGTTACTACTAATGGTCCAACAAATGCTGATAATCCTGAACCTAAATTTAAGACAGACATTGCCGCTCCTTTATTTTCAGGAGATAAAGATGGAACCAATGCTGTAAGAGGTACATAACCGGCAAGTGTTGCTCCGTAGCAACATGCAACGAATAATATAGCCCAATAATTATGCCCTACCATTTGTGGTACATAATAGAGTGCAAGAGTTACAATTCCGCAACCGACTCCTCCGAACCATTTAATCGTATTTACCCAGCCAAACTTGTCTCCAACAATACCAAAAATAATATTAAACACCATATTTACAAAGAATAGAGTACCCCAAATTTGAAGCCATTCAGTCATCGTAAAATTATATTTCATCATATAAGTAGGCAGGAAAACAACAAATCCAAACTGAGCGGCCGAGTTTATAATTTTAACAATACCACCTATACCAACTTTAGGATTTTCAAATGCGATGGTAATGCCTTTTAGTAATTCGCTTGATTTGTTAGCGCTTACGGTTTGTGCTTTAAATCTGTCCTTATTTACAACAATTGAGAACAATCCCCCGACGACAACAAAAATTAAAGCACTCCATAAAGTAGCGATTTCCCCGATTTTAGGAACCATATAGCTAGAATAGAAGGCTCCGATAACACTAAGTCCAAGCTGGAATACGAACCAGAACCAGCCAACTGCTCTTGAAAGCATTTGTTGAGGTGTACTGTAAGATACCCAAACTAGGAAAGAATAAGCAAATAAGGGATAACCAAACCCTCGTAGGGCATAGCAAAGTAATATTACAGGATAATTCATATGTTGAATTCCTATACCGATGAAACCGATTGATCCTAAAATAAATGATACTAAACCAAATGTCATTACTTTTCTTGGTCCCCACATTTGTACAAATACCCCTGAAAACCAAGAAGAAGCAGATACAGTAATACCGTAAATAGTAAATAAAAATGCAGCATGTTCTAGCGTTAGGCCTCTCTCAACGAGATAAGGGGATAACCATCCTTGTTCTAAACCATCCCCAATCATAAAAACAATAATTCCTATGTATCCCCAAGTTAAATTAGAAGGGATACCAATCCTGTCCATAAATGTTTTGCTTGAACTAATAGCGTTCATTCTCCCACCACCGATAAGTTATTTTTTTGGTTAAGCGCTTAATTATTTTTGATAAAAAAAGTATACGCTTACATTTTAAGACCGTCAATGAAATTTTTTGACAATTTACAACTTTCTTTTATAGGGGCATTCTATTTACTTATCGGACAATAAAATAATAGTGAGTATGAAAAGAAAGGAATACCTTATAGATGGGAGTTTGGCCTTTAAAGGGCTTCGTTTCCTTTGTTATATCAGTATTTTAAAAGATTATTTTTGTAGTTGTTTAGATTATTTGTTTCTAATTATTAATTTGTATATGGACGTAGTACGTTTACTTACGAAATTTGAAATTCGGATGAAAAGAAGAGTATTCAAAAAAATAAAAATGTTTTCAATTTAGAATCAAGTGTGTATAATGAAGAAAAATAGGGAAAGCGCTTAACTTAATTTGGTGTGCTAAACCTTATAGACTTCCATTTTGTTTCTTAAATTTAAATAAAGAGGGAGAAATCATATGAATGTTTTAACGATTGGAATTATTGGTGCTGGACGAATAGGGAAACTGCATGTAGATAACTTGCAGCTGATGCCACAAGTGAAAATTAAAGCGGTTTCAGATGTTGTGATTAGTCATCTAGAAAAGTGGGCCGAGGATAAAGGGATTTCCACTCTGACTACAAACTATCAGGATTTATTAGCAGATCCAGAAATTGATGCTGTCTTTATTTGTTCACCAACAAATACACATGCGCAAATTATAAAAGAAGCGGCTCTTGCGAAAAAACATATTTTCTGCGAAAAGCCTGTTAGTTTCTCAGTAGAAGAAACATTAGATGCATTAGAAGTAGTAAAAGAACAAGGGGTATCTCTTCAAGTAGGTTTTAATCGTCGTTTCGATCCTAACTTCAGGAAAGTCTATGATCTTATTCAACAAGGAGAAGTGGGACACCCACATATTTTAAAAATTACGTCTAGAGATCCACAACCACCAAGTATAGAGTATGTTCGCTCTTCAGGTGGATTGTTTATGGATATGATGATTCATGATTTTGATATGGCTCGTTATGTGATGAATAGTGAAGTCGTTGAAGTATTTGCATATGGCACAACATTAATTGATCCATCCATTCAGGAAGTAAATGATGTTGATACAGCAATTGTCACATTAAAATTTGCGAATGGAGCTTTGGGGGTAATTGATAATAGCCGCCAAGCTGTTTATGGATATGACCAGCGTGTTGAAGTGTTTGGTGAAAAAGGCGCGGTTGCTGCGGATAATTGCTGTCCGACAACAGTACAAGTTTCAAAAACAGAAGGTGTTGTAAAAGACAAGCCGCTTTATTTCTTCTTAGAGCGCTACACGCAAGCTTACATTGAAGAAGTAATACAATTTACAAAGTCAATTATAGAAGAACAAGCTGTTATTTGCAGTGGTAATGATGGGTTACAAGCAGAACGAATTGCGAAAGCTGCGAAGGAATCATTACTAACTGGAAAACCTGTTCAAATTGAACATAAACAGCCTGCATTAAATCAATAAAGAGAGCGCTTACTTCTAGATAGATAAAGAGTAATGAATAGTAAGTTTATAAAAATATGAACTATGTCATTCACTCTTTCATAAAGCATGGGAGGTAGAAACAATGAATCCACTTATTTTTAAAGAAGATTGTCCATTAGACCTAATTGCAGTTGGACGTTTATGCGTTGATTTAAATGCCAACGAAACACAACGTCCTATGGAAGAAACAAGAACATTTACTAAGTATGTGGGAGGTTCTCCTGCGAATATCGCAATTGGTGCGGCGCGTCTTGGCTTACAGACAGGATTTATCGGTAAAGTTTCCGATGATCAAATGGGCCGCTTTATTACAGGATACTTAAAGGATAACAATATTAATACAGATCGGATACGTATCGATCGTACAGGTGCGGTGACAGGTCTAGCTTTTACAGAAATTAAAAGCCCTGAAGATTGCAGTATTTTAATGTACCGCGACAATGTTGCAGATTTAAATCTTGATCCAACAGAAGTTTCTGAGGACTATATTAAACAATCAAAAGCTCTCTTAATTTCAGGAACGGCTTTAGCGAAAAGTCCTTCTCGCGAAGCGGTATTTTTAGCGCTAGAATATGCGCGTAAGCATGATGTAGTCGTATTTTTTGATGTGGATTACCGCCCTTATACATGGCAGTCAGAAGCTGAAACAGCTGTGTATTACAATCTAGCAGCTGAAAAATCTGATGTCATTATTGGAACGCGTGAAGAATTCGATATGATGGAAAAACTATTAAACTATGAACAATCTAATGACCAAGTTACGGCTGAAAGATGGTTTTCTCATCATGCGAAAATCGTTGTAATTAAACATGGCGGGGATGGGTCAATCGCTTATACGAGAGACGGTCAATCTCACAGAGGCGGTATCTTTAAAACAAAGGTATTAAAGACGTTTGGCGCGGGCGACTCGTATGCTTCTGCGTTTATTTACGGCTTAATGCAAGGGCTTGAGATTCCTCAAGCGATGCGATTAGGTGGAGCTTCTGCTTCGATTGTTATTTCTAAACATAGCTGTTCTGATGCAATGCCAACAAGGGCAGAGATTTCTGCATTCATGGAAACGGCTGAGGAAATTGTATAGAAACATCATAAACCATTAATTAAGCAAGGGCGTATCCTATTGGACGCTTCTACATTACATAAAAGGGAGAGAATGAATATGACAGTACAAACAGCACAAATTGTAAAAAACTACATTGGCGGCGAATGGGTAGAATCCATTTCAACTAAGATGGAAGCTGTATATAATCCTGCAACAGGAGAAGTAATTGCTCAAGTACCACTTTCAACAAAAGTAGATGTTGAACAAGCTGTATTAGCAGCAAACGAAGCGTTCAAATCTTGGTCTAAAACTGCTGTACCAAAACGCGCTCGTATTCTATTTAAATATCAACAATTACTAGTAGATAACTGGGAAGAGTTAGCGAAACTAATTACGATTGAAAACGGAAAAAGCTATAACGAGGCTTACGGTGAAGTTCTTCGTGGTATTGAGTGCGTGGAGTTTGCTGCAGGCGCTCCGACATTAATGATGGGAAAACAGCTTCCTGATATTGCAACAGGTATTGAGTCTGGCATGTATCGTTACCCAATTGGTGTTATAGGCGGGATTACACCTTTTAACTTCCCAATGATGGTTCCGTGCTGGATGTTCCCACTTGCAATTGCTTGTGGTAATACATTTGTATTAAAACCTTCAGAGCGTACACCACTTCTAGCAGCAAGATTAGCAGAATTAGCTGAAGAAGCAGGCTTACCAAAAGGTGTATTAAATATCGTAAATGGCGCTCACGATGTAGTAAACGGTCTTCTGGAACATAAATTAGTGAAGGCAATTTCATTTGTAGGTTCTCAGCCTGTGGCAGAATATGTATACAAAAAAGGAACAGAAAACTTAAAACGCGTGCAAGCATTAGCAGGTGCGAAAAACCATTCCATTGTATTAAATGATGCGAATCTTGAACTAGCAACAAAGCAAATTATTAGTGCTGCATTTGGTTCAGCTGGTGAGCGTTGTATGGCTGCTTCTGTTGTAACAGTAGAAGAAGAAATTGCAGATCAATTAGTTGAAAGACTCGTAGAAGAAGCAAATAAAATTGTCATCGGAAATGGTCTTGATGAAGATGTATTTTTAGGACCAGTTATTCGTGATAACCATAAAGAGCGTACAATTGGTTACATCGATTCAGGTGTAGAACAGGGCGCTACATTAGTTCGTGATGGACGCGAAGATACGGCTGTAAAAGGAGCTGGCTACTTCGTTGGCCCAACAATTTTTGACCATGTTACAAAAGAAATGAAAATCTGGCAAGATGAGATTTTTGCTCCTGTTTTATCTATTGTTCGTGTGAAATCATTGGATGAAGCGATTGAAATTGCCAATGAGTCTCGTTTTGCAAATGGAGCTTGCATTTATACCGATAGCGGGGCAAGTGTACGTCAATTCCGTGAAACAATTGAATCAGGTATGTTAGGTGTGAATGTTGGGGTTCCGGCGCCAATGGCATTCTTCCCGTTCTCTGGCTGGAAAGATTCTTTCTATGGTGATCTTCATGCGAATGGTACTGACGGCGTTGAGTTTTATACAAGAAAGAAAATGCTTACATCTCGTTGGGAAAAGTAATCATGAAGAGAGAAGTAGACTCTTTCTAGTTGTTTGTAAGCGAAAGTAACGCAAGTGGTAAAACATAAGAAGGAAGTATTAGGAGTCTTTCAAATTCCTAATACTCCTTTTTCATATGCAAAATGACTGTTAGAGATAGAAAGGAGCAAATCATATGCAAACTGTTAGAATGACGACGGCGCAAGCATTAGTAAAGTTTTTAAATCAGCAATATGTAGAGTTTGATGGAAAGCAACAAAAGTTTGTTAAGGGAATCTTTACGATTTTTGGTCATGGAAATGTAGTAGGCCTAGGTCAAGCTTTAGAAGAAGACGCTGGGGGATTAGAAGTATATCAAGGGAGAAATGAGCAAGGAATGGCAAATGCTGCGATGGCGTTTGCAAAACAAAAACACAGAAAACAAATTATGGCATGTACTTCTTCTGTTGGTCCTGGATCAGCAAATATGATTACCTCTGCTGCAACAGCTTCTGCAAATAATATTCCCGTTTTACTACTTCCAGGTGATGTATTTGCAACGAGACAACCTGATCCTGTTCTTCAACAAATTGAACAAACATATGACTTATCTATTTCTACGAATGATGCCTTTCGTGCAGTAAGTAAGTATTGGGACCGGGTGAATCGTCCTGAACAATTGATGACAGCTATGATTCAAGCCATGCGTGTTTTAACGAATCCGGCAGATACAGGAGCTGTAACAATCTGTTTACCACAAGATGTCCAAGGAGAAGCATGGGATTTTCCAACTTACTTTTTCCAAAAGCGTGTTCACCGTATTGAGCGTCGTCTACCTACAAAAGCCAGCTTAGCTGATGCAGTTGAAATGATTAAGAGAAAGAAAAAGCCAATTATGATTTGTGGTGGTGGTGTAAGGTACGCCGAAGCGGCAGAGGAACTGAAACAGTTTGCTGAGATATTCCACATTCCATTTGGAGAAACACAAGCTGGGAAAAGCGCGATAGACAGCAATCATCCATATAATCTTGGAGGCATTGGGGTAACGGGAAATTTAGCAGCTAATACAATTGCAAAGGAAGCGGACCTTGTTATTGGAATTGGAACGAGATTTACTGATTTTACAACGGCATCTAAGCAATTGTTCCAGAATGAAGAGGTTGAGTTTTTAAACATCAACATTTCGGAATTCCATGCGAACAAGCTCGATGCATTGAAGGTTATAGCAGATGCAAAAGAAACACTTCTTGCTCTAATAGATGAACTGCAATCGATTGAGTATCAATCTAGTTACACAGTAGAAATCACTGATGCAAAAGAGGCTTGGGAAACAGAATTAGCACGTCTACATAATATTCGCTTTACAGGTCAAGGTTTCACGCCGGAAGTTGAAGGTCATTTCGATGAGAATTTAAATGAGTATGTAGACGCACTTGGTACAGAATTAACACAGACTACGGTCATTGGACAAATCAATATATTAATTGATGAAGATGCAATTATTGTTGGCGCGGCAGGAAGTCTTCCGGGTGATTTACAAAGAATGTGGGCATCAAGAAAACCAAATACATATCACATGGAGTATGGATACTCTTGCATGGGTTATGAGGTTGCGGGCGCACTAGGTGCAAAGATAGCTGAACCATCGAAGGAAGTATATGCAATGGTAGGGGATGGGAGTTACCAGATGCTTCATTCTGAGCTTGTCACAAGTCTCCAAGAAAACAAAAAAATTAACGTCTTATTGTTTGATAACTCCGGATTTGGTTGCATTAATAACTTACAAATGGGCAATGGAATGGGGAGCTTTGGAACAGAGTTTCGCTATCGAAACCAGGAAACTTGTAAATTAGACGGGGCAATTATGAAAATTGATTTTGCAGCTAGCGCAGCTGGATATGGTGTGAAAACATATCATGTTACATCACCAAAACAATTACGGGAAGCGCTTATAGATGCGAAAAAACAAACAATTTCTACATTAATTGATATTAAAGTATTACCAAAAACAATGACAAATGGATACGAGTCATGGTGGCATGTAGGTGTTGCAGAAGTATCTAAAAGTCAAAGTGTACAAGCTGCGTACGAGAGTAAAGTAAGTAACTTGCAACAGGCAAGGTCTTATTAGATTAGGGCACAAAGAGAGCTTTTTATCTACTTGCATATTGATTAGGAAGCTCTCTTTTTAATGACCAGTTAAGAGAATTTGGCGAAATTCTATCACATTTTGTAAAGAGGAGAGACAAGGGGATGTTCAAAGAAAATACAATTAAGCTTGGAATTGCACCAATTGCTTGGACAAATGATGATATGCCGGAGCTAGGAGCAGAAAATACGTTTGAACAATGTATTAGTGAGATGGCACTAGCTGGATTTAATGGAAGTGAAGTAGGGAATAAATACCCGAGAAATACAGTTGTATTAAAAAAATCTTTGGAATTACGAAACTTGGAGATTGCTAGTGCATGGTTTAGTACGTTTTTAACAACGAAGCCGATTGAAGAGACGATAGAAGAATTTATTAAGCATAGGGATTTCTTGCATGACATGGGTGCAAAAGTCATCGTTGTTTCAGAGCAAGGGCATAGTATTCAAGGTTTAATAGATGTACCACTATTTAAAAATAAGCCTGTTTTTACAGAAGAAGAGTGGGAAAAGCTAGCGGATGGGTTACATCATCTCGGTAAATTAGCTCAGGAAAAGGGGCTGCATATTGTATACCATCACCATATGGGTACGGGTGTTCAAACAACGGCAGAAATTGAAAAGTTAATGGATATGACGAATCCAGAGCTTGTATCCCTACTTTTTGATACAGGTCATCTTGTTTTTTCAGGAGAAGAACCGCTTTATGTTTTGAAAAAATATTTACCTCGTATTAAACATGTACATTTAAAAGATATTCGCCAGGAAGTAGTAGATGCTGTAAAGGATAACGATTTAAGCTTCTTACAGGCAGTGAAGAATGGTGCATTTACAGTTCCTGGGGATGGTGTAATTATATTTGATGAAGTTTTTACTATTCTTGCAAACTCTGAATATAAGGGGTGGTTTGTGGTAGAAGCAGAGCAAGATCCAGCTTTAGCGAATCCTTTTGAATATGCATTAAAAGCCCGGAAATTTATACATGAAAAAGCAGGTCTTTAATTTCCGCATTTTGAGATTAACTGTAAGTTAATGATATGGCAATCAACAGGTCTTCTTACAAAGGGAGTAAAAAGAAGAGATGGTTGGTTCTACATTTAATAAATAATATTGAAACAGGTGAATGTGTAATGCCATTAGTGCAAATGAAAGATATTTTAATAAAGGCAACTCAAGAGAATTATGGGGTTGGTGCTTTTAGTGTCGCTAATATGGAAACGGTCATGGGAGCTATCAAAGCAGCTGAAGAGTTACATTCGCCGCTTATTCTACAAATTGCGGAAGTTCGTTTGAATCATTCGCCAATTCATATGATTGGTCCTTTGATGGTAGCTGCAGCGAAAAAAGCAACTGTTCCAGTAGCAGTTCACTTTGATCACGGTATGACATTTGAAAAGATTCAAGAGACGTTAGAAATTGGTTTTAGTTCGGTTATGTTTGATGGCTCTCACTATCCGTTAGAGGAAAATATACAAAAGACAAAAGAAATTGTAGAACTTGCGAAACAGTACGGTGCGACGGTAGAGGCTGAGATTGGTAGAGTTGGTGGTAGTGAGGACGGATCAGAAGATATTGAGATGTTGCTGACAAGCACTACAGAAGCAAAACGATTTGCAGAAGAAACAGACGTAGATGCGTTAGCTGTTGCAATTGGAAACGCGCATGGTATGTACAATGGAGATCCTGCTTTACGATTAGACCGCTTGCAGGAGATTAATGGGATAGTCGATATTCCTTTAGTATTACATGGTGGGTCTGGCATTAGCCCAGAGGATTTCAAGCAATGTATTCAACATGGTGTTCGAAAAATTAATGTAGCAACAGCGACGTTTCAGAATATAGTTTCTACGGTTAACACTGCTGTCCTAAATACTCCTTATTCAGATTACTTTACGTATCATCAAGATGTAATTGAGGCCGCATACGAAAACGTTAAAAATCATATGCTCATTTTCGGAAGTGAAAACAAAGCACAACCAGAAAAGCTTTCTTCATTAAATAATAGAAGGAACTCATAATTTAGTTAGCTGACAAAGGTAGAGAATGATAGAGTAGCCAGTAAACTACTCGCCACTTAGCAAAGCTTGAAGTGGGAGCTTCTCAGTTCCACGACGAAAGTAACCTTTCGTCTCCCTGAGCGTTACTTCGGGGTGTTCCACCCCTAGATGCTCTTTTGGTACGGTTGATATTTTACGCAGGAACCGAATGGCTTGGTTTTCGCACTCTATTTTCTTCCTGCAACCTGCTATATCAAGTTATCAAAGAACTTCATATAGCAAGTTTATCAAAAGCTTTTGGCTATGCCCAACCGAAAGTCATCTCCCACCTATCGTAGGGCTACGCCCTTCACACGCTTGAGGAAGGAGAATTCTTTTGGGGAATACGTTAAAAAAGGAGGAGAACATCATGTTAGGTAAATTAGGTGAATTAAATGAAGGATATAATGTATTAACAGAAATGAATGGTCATTGCAGTGATATGTTAATGGATATAGGCATATATAAGATGTCTAATGGAAAAGAAGAGCTGTTATTTGATAATAAGAATGAAACGGCAGTACTTTTACTAGAAGGGGCAATACGTTTAGAGTGGGATGGAATGGAACAAGTTATTCAAAGGCAGTCTGTTTTTGAAGAAAATCCTTGGTGTTTACATGTGGCTAAAAATGTGAAGGTTACAATTACTGCTCTTTCAGATAGTGAAGTGCTTGTCCAAAAAACAGATAATGACCAAGAATTTGCGTCAAAGTTATATACTCCAAATGAGTGTCAAAGTGTCGTAGCTGGAGAAGGCGTATGGGAGGGAACAGCGCAGCGTGTTATTCGTACAATTTTTGACTATAACAATGCAGCATATTCTAACATGGTTGTAGGAGAAGTTATTTCTTATCCAGGGAGATGGTCCAGTTATCCACCGCATCACCATGATCAACCGGAGGTATATTATTATCGCTTTAACAAGCCACAGGGATTTGGATGTGCGATGGTAGGTGAGGATGCTTATCGCGTTGTACATAATAGTTTTATTACAATTCCAGGTGAACTAGACCACCCGCAAGCAACTGCGCCTGGATATGCAATGTATTTTTGTTGGATGATTCGACATCTTGAGAATAACCCATGGAATGATCGTATCATGGAGGAAGACCACAAGTGGTTATTAGAACCAAACGCGAAAATTTGGCCAGAAAAGGAATAGACGAAAATAAATACGAGCACTCCTATTTTTAATCTAGCGAGTGCAAATATTCAAAAAGAAATTTCAATAGTAACACAAGAAGTGACGAAATATTCACATGGAAACACTGGTGGTTAATAGAAAGGCTGCACTGGAACTTAGCGAAAAACCTTGCAATTTTGTAGGAATGCAAGGTTTTTTTTCTTTATTCCAATTTCATTTCACCTTAATACTGATGTGAAATGGAATTGAGGATTTATAAAGAATTTACTATACGAATAAAAAACATTGATTGATAGCTGTATGCCTGAAAAATTTTGAATTCGTTAGAAAAGGATTTTGAAATGTAAAATCGTATGTGAAATTTTAAAGCTTATTGGAGTTTTAGATTTATTATTGTTTTATTTATGAAGCTATTTGTAGTTGAGAAAATGTAAAAGCCCTGTTATGAAAGACAGGGCTTTTCAAAAAGGAATGACAGTTAACAACTGAAGCCACCTTTATATTACCATTATTAGTAATTTAATTTTATTTAGTTATGTTGAGAAATAATATATGTTTTGACACTCCCCACGGATAAATCCACAAGCTGACTAACGTCAGTGGGATTCTTGCTACCAAAGGCGAAGTCTATTTCTAGTATCGCTGACGTGCAAGATTGCTTCTGTCTTTTTTATGTTCTTTTGACTTTCGGTTTGTGTGATAATTAAATCGAAAGAGCGTGTGAAAATGAAGATAGCTGTAATACAAGCAAGTACCCAAACTAGCAAAAATGAACTGATTTTTGAAGAGACAAAAAGGGCTGTGGCGGAGCATGGATATGAAGTGTTCAATTTTGGTGTTACAGTTGAAGAATCCGAGTTAAGCTATATCCAAGTGTCCTTAGCAGTGGGTCTACTATTAAATTCAGGTGCAGTTGATTTCGTCGTCACTGGATGTAGTAGTGGTGTTGGTATGTCAATTGCCTGTAATACACTTCCGAATGTCATTAGCGGCTATCTGCCAACTCCAACAGATGCGTTCTTATTCGGTAGGATAAATAATGGAAACTGTGCATCACTGCCACTTGGATTGAACTTCGGTTGGGCGGGCGAATTAAATCTTCGCTTTACGCTTGAGAAACTATTTGAAGAACCGTTAAATACTGGGTATCCTGAAGAATCCGCTGAACGAAAGAAACGTGATGCAGAGCTTTTTAAAACAATCAAAGGGTTTTCACATCATGATATTGTTCAGATTCTAAGTCAGTTAGATGGAGCCGTTATTAATCCTGTTCTTCAAAAACAAGATTTAGTGGAATTCCTCTTGCGGAATGGCACCAATATAGATATATCAAATTATCTTATTGAACAAACAAAGCATTTTAATTATGGTAGGTAAATACTGTGTTTTTTAATACATTTGGCGATTTTATCGTTAATCATAAGGTGATTCAATACCCTTGATCAATTGCGAATATGACCATCATTCCATTTGTTTTAGAACTTTTTCACAAGTAAATATAGAATTTTTAGTAAGGCGCTTTCGTTCAGGAAAGCGCCTTTTTCGTCTACTTACGGAAACTTGAATTGATGCTTTAGACAGTGTTTGTCGTTAATAAGATTAAAATCTATTATAAATATATATCTTATATATAAAAAAGAAATAAAGATAAAACTATTATAGGTTAACAAAAATAGGGGAAAGTTCTACTCCCACAAGGGGAAATTTCATGTTAGAACCTAAAAAATCATAAATAGTAGAAAATGTATTCGTAGATTCAATGATTATTAGACTTTTAATTCTACAAAAAAACAGAAAGAAAATACTATATTTCTACATGAAATCAGAAAGAATTTGATACCAAACGCATTATATATATTCAACCCCCGTAAATAGGAATTTTTTACTTGTTTTGATGATCAAGTTGATTTTAACCTTCTAATTATCCACATTTTATTCAGATTAGGCTGCTATTTGTTAACATTACTCAGTATTTACACATAACTCACATTTTTATTGATGATTTTTACTAGATACATACAACAACATTAGTAAT
>NZ_JBNLYC010000110.1:0-15081 GCF_050172015.1 Bacillus sp. GMa5/1
ACATATTAAATGGTATGGAATGTATAGTATAAATGATTTTTATAATAGGGAAGAAGCTTCTAAAAAGGGGATATTTGCAATCTCTAGAGTATGTGCTAAGAGTGTAACATTGCTATATATAGGACAAACCAAAAGAAGCTTTATACAAAAGATAAGGGAATTTAATAAGGAGTGGCCTTTCGATGAGAGCGAATTAAAGATTACATTAGGAATAATAGAATTTCCTAGTGGTGAAATTTACTCTGAAAAGAAGGTAAAAGAGATAAAATCCCTTTTGATTTTACGACATACCCCATTAGAAAACGAAACATCTTTATTATACTATAGAGGGAAATTTAATTTAAAAATTATAAATAAGGGAAGAAGAGGTTTAATTGTTAAAAAGCTTTCTACAGGAGATCTAATATGGACATAATTGGAATCACCTTTGAATAAAATTGAAAGTTTCTTAAGTGCAGAAGCTTATCTATTTTTAATGTATTAAACTATTTTGAATAACATATGTCAGATACTTGAAAAAACACAAATTTTATTATGATATGAAATCCTGTATGGAAAGTGTAGTTTATTTCTATTGTTTAATAAAAATATTAAGAATTTTAGGGATAATACATAAAGAGTAGAGGAGAAAGTAAACACGGAGGTTTGAAGAATGGGACAAGTAAGCAGATTTCAAGAAAAACAACAGAATCGTCGTCAAAAGGCAATTTTTAATATTGCATTTACTTTGGTATTAGTGACAGTTGGTATAGTGACATACCAATTGTTTACCCCTTCTAATACATCAACGAAAGCAATTGCTCAAGAAAAGAAAGTAACAAAGATAGAAGAGAAGAAAACTGAAGATAAAGAAACAGCAAAGATAGAAGAGAAGAAAACTGAAGATAAAGAAACAGCAAAGATAGAAGAGAAGAAAACTGAAGATAAAGAAACAGCAAAGATAAAAGAGAAGAAAACTGAAGATAAAGAAACAGCAAAGATAGAAGAGAAGAAAATTGAAGATAAAGAAGCAGCACAGCTAGAAGAGAAATCAAAAGCAGAAAAATCGGTAAAAACGAACGGAAATGAAAATAATGAGGAAGAAAAAACGGCATCTCAAGAAAAGGGTTCTCAAACTAATCCTTCTTGGAAGCCAATTGGTACCGAGCAAGGAGCAAAACCTGAAATGAAATTTAAAGAAGGAACAGTAGATTGGAGTGAGATGAAAAAAGCAATTTCTTATGCTGTTGATGTTCCAGAGAGCCAATTGATTTTCGATTTTATTGGGAATAATGGTAATAATAAAGCCTACGGTAATGTACGAGATAAGCAAAATAATAAAAAATATAAGGTTAATATTGATTGGGTAGAAAATCAGGGGTGGAAACCAGTATCTGTACAAGTGGTAAGATAAATAATAGAAATGTAATGATGTAAATCAGCTGTCCATATGGACAGCTGATTATTTTTTTTGCTTAGCGTATTTTTTTTGCTTAGCGTATTTTTTTGAAAATGCTGGTGGTACCTCGTTGAGAAACATGAATTAAATCTATATTTTGTTTTATTTACCTCACTACTTTATCCATAACTTCTTTATATTTATAATAGTAATTAGTTTCAAATAAATAGTTGTAGGGAAGAAAATGTTCCTTGTAAGTAGTAAGCATCCTTTGCAATTTTACTTTATAATTATTTATAAAAAAGAAAATACACCCTAAGGTGCCTTCCTTCGACTTGAACCATCTTAATTTTAATAATATATTGGACTCCCATCCAAATATTATTTTACCATGTTAAATTGTTTTATTCATTGAGAAATATAGTTTCATTTTATATTTAAAAGAATTCTATAGGCTAGAACCACCTATTAATTAGGGGGAACTGACATGTTAAGCTAATATTATAGTACTTCTAGAACGGAAATTTTTTTAAATATGTATACGAGCCACATACCAAAAAAAAGACACTCTCAAGAGTGCCTCTCCTTAGCAGCCGAATCCGCCGCCCCAACAGCTAGCGCCAACGATGATTAATAAGATGAAGAGCACAACAAGTAAGGCAAATCCGCCGCCGAAACCACAGCCTCCACCACAACTACCGCCATAGCCCATATTAACTCCTCCTTCCATAAAGACCATTTATTAATGGATTTAATTTAATTTATGTTTTTAAGGATGAATGGAGCAGGTCCTTAAAAAAATAAAAGGATTTTAGAAGTTAAAAAGAGTTGACGACCTTATTTTTGTCACCGGTATCCCGCCTTCTACATATTGTATTTTATTCTGTGTATTGGGGGAAGGAGGATCTTATGGCTAATTCTGAGATGATTTTACGTTTACTTACGGATTTAAAGATTGAACAACAATTGTTGAAAGAACAGTTAGAGAAAATGCAAACAGCTGTGACTATTCTTGAAGAAAAATCAGTGACGCTTAAAGAAAAACCAGCGACGCTTAAAGAAAAAACAATGACTCCTGAAGAAAAACCATCTGTTACAAAGCAAAGAGCTTTTTCTGGACGCCCAACATCTTTTCGTGATTGGAGAGCATCTAGTCAAAAAAATTAGGGAATGTTATGTGAAATGATAAATGAAAAAGTACAGTCTGCTGTAGAAAAGACTGTACTTTTTTATGTTAGTAGAGAATGTTAAGGGAGACGTATTTATTTTGCCTATTCCAATTCCACTTTTAATTGGAGCTCTTTATCTAACTTATCATTATTAAATTTTAAAGTTAATCCTCGCGTGTTTTTCGGTACATCGAATACAATGTTTCCGTCCGAATGTTCATCAGGGTTAACAATACCAAATTTAAATGTAGACGTATTTGCAGCTTTAAGTACGGATTGATATTCATTAGAAATGTGATATTCTCTTCCAAATCCATCAATTAATTTAAAGTTGTTAATATCTAGTGTAATGGGTTCTTCTTTACGATTATAAACTGCGATGTCTAATACTTTAAAGACACCTTGTGCTTTAACTTCTCCAGTCCCTATAACATCTAATGACTCGGCAGATCCCATTGACATGTATACATCAGAGGAATCTACATTGGTAGGAAGTTCTTTTTGCGAATCCTTGCTGCTAAGTTTCTCATTCTCTGTTTTTTTAGAAGTCGCCTGCTCATTTATCGCAGGTGCATCATGTGAACCGCAAGCTGATATTCCAAACAAGAATGTGCTACATAATAATGGGGCTAATAACTTTTTGTTCATCGTTTCTTCCTTCCAAAATAGAAGCACTTTAATGAGTGCTATATATTTGTCTTTATATGTATTACATTTTATATCTTATTATATTAATTTTGGAAGGAAAAGGGAAAATATTGTGCATTTCTCTGATTCGAGTTATTTATCCGTCTAAAAGTTGAAATTAAAATGAGCCCCATAAATGATAAACCATTCCACTAACAAAAAACACTAATCCTAAAAATAAAACAATTAAAGCAAGTATTCCATTTTTATTATGTTCCATAAAATTAGCTCCTTTTTCATTTACTTACATACAAAAAGCCTTTAGTCGTAATTATGGCTAAAGGCTTGGATCTTCATACTTTGTAGTTTATAAAAAAGTTGCACTGCTGTATTAATTTGGAATATGATTATTTAAAGAGAAGGTGATGAGTACATGCAGGACAAAAAACAATTCCCGCTTATATCTGGAAATCTCTCATTAGATTTAGTAAATACAGAGCTAGTTAGGCGTGGACAACGTTATGATTTATTAATAACAAATGAAGATATATTAGAATGGCTACATGTAATAAAGGTTAATCTTCCTTTTTGGAATGAAAAAACATTTATAAGGATTCAAGAGCGCACGAATCAAGTTACATCTAGCATATTAGAGGTAAGAGAAGTACTGAGAAAACAGTTTGAGGCAATTGCTGATCAACAAGAGATTTCTAATGATTTTATTACGTATTTAGAAAAACAAATTGAGAAGGCACCATTTACATATAAAATCATTGAACAGCAGCTAGTATCTATCCCGGTTGGAGAAATCGAGGATATACTCGCATCGTTAATTGCATTTGATGCTTTAACGTTAATAGCAGAAAATAAGCTTATTTTCCTTAAAAGGTGTTCAAATCCTGACTGTGTTTTATTATTTATAGATAAGAGTGGGAAACGAAAATGGTGTTCTATGAAAATATGTGGGAACCGGAAAAAGGTAGCAAAATTTCAGGATCGAAAATTTGAAGAAGTCTAGAGAATCAACTTATAACAGTTGATTCTTTTTTTTATTCTTTAACTAACCTCTAAAATTGATATTTACAGGTTAGTTATGTCGAGTTATAATTGTTGGTAAATAAAGGAGGAGAACGATGGATAATATAACAGCAACTAAGCAGAAAGATCCTCAACCAATAAGTGTACGATATTTTACGAAAATGAAAGGGAAAGGAAGAAGTCCATTACAAGTAAATATAAAGGACTCTTTAACAGGACTACTAGGGGGATTTTTAACAATTCTTACCTTAACATATTTAACGAGCATAACCTCTACAGAATTATTAATGGCTCCATTTGGGGCGAGTTGTGTATTAGCATTTGGAGTTTGGAATGCGCCATTATCTCAGCCGCGTAATATTATTGGAGGACATTTGATTTCAACTTTCATTGGTCTATCAATATATCATTTGTTTGGGAATGAATATTGGACAATTGCTTTAGCGGTGGGGATGGCAATAGCCGTTATGATGTTAACGAGAACGACGCACCCTCCGGCAGGGGCCGATCCGATTATCGTTATTTTAGGGGCAAATAGTTGGAGTTATTTAGTAACACCAGTTTTAATTGGCTCCGTAGTTATTGTAGTTATTGCTTTATTCATCAATAACATGAGTAGTAAAAGAAGCTATCCAACTTTTTGGATGTAGTTTATAAAGAAAAGACAATTTAAATCGCTTTCTACAGTTTTCTCCCGGTCCCAAAACGCAATGACAATAATCAAAATGATAAGACATACCCGTATAAAACGTAATTCTCTTGCAACAGGATGTTCCATCTGTTAGTCTCCTTTACTGTTTGATAGAGTCTGTTTATAAAAGAGATAATTCCTAGGAATATAAATAAAAAAGACACCGTAAAGTGTCTTTTTTATTTTAGTTATGCGCATTACTTAATAAGACGCTAGTTCCTCAGTCTGGCTATGAGTAACTATGTAGGGTAATTCCATTATAACATTTTAACCAGTAATGGGTCTATATGGAATTTTATTGATTTTCTTTTTGATTATTCAGAATTACTTACCAAGTATTTGGATGAGGAAAGCAGTGAGACAGAAGCGACTAAACTTGTTTTAGAAGAGTGTCTTCTTTTTTGTATCATTGTGAGTAAAGTGTAGAGTTATATTTCCCTTTACACAAACATAACGGTATAATATAGTTAAGTTAAGTAAACTTAACTATTAAGTGAAACGAAATAAAAGTATGGAGGATGCTATGACTAGAACGTATAAAGAAGTAATTAATGAAATGAATCGAGCCTATACGGAACTTTATATTTTACTATTTCAAGATTTAAAGGATGAGTTCGGTCTTACTGGGCAGCAAGAGAGCATGTTATTTCATATTCATTTAAATGAAAACACGACAGCAAATAACATTGCGAATACGTTTAATATAACGAAAAGTGCGGTGAGCCAAGTTTTATCGAAATTGGAAAAGCAACAGATGATTTCAAAACAAGTAAACCCTAATAATAAAAGGGAGTATTTTCTTACACTTGGTCCAAACGGTAGTAAGTATATAGAGCGGTTGTCTGAGTTAGATGATGTATTAATTGAGAAATACTTTTCTAAAATCGATATAAATGCCTTAGAGCAAATGACAGAGACGTTAACGAAAATAAATAAAGTGATATTGGAAGAAAAGCAGAAGGATCTTGATTGTAATGAGTAAGAACTTAGATGAAGCAATTAGTAGAAAGGAGGGGAAGCATGTGATGAGTTACATACCAAATATGATTACGATAGCAAATTTTGTGTGTGGGCTTTTGGCTATTCATGCTGTTTTCGTTGAGGATATGTACGGTGCAGTTATGTTCATTATTACAGGTATGGTCCTTGATTTGTTTGATGGCATGATTGCTCGGAAACTTGATTCTGTTTCAGAAATTGGTGGAGAGCTGGACTCATTTGCGGATTTAGTTACTTTTGGTGTGGCACCATCTATTCTTGCATATAATGCTTCGTTAAAAGATTTGCAGTCTATCGGGATGATATGCGCGCTCGCTTACAGTATTTGCGGAATGCTTCGGCTTGCGAGATTTAACACACAGCAAAGCAAACTCCCGACCTTTATTGGCATGCCCATTCCGTTTGCGGCGATGTGTCTCCTCATTTTATGTCGCCTAAATAATCCAGTTTCCGTTGCATTTGGTACATGCGTACTCGCTTATTTAATGGTGAGCAAAATCAAATTTCCTCATTTTAAAAAAGATATAGCTGAAAGCTTGAATCCTGAAAGATTGGATTGATAATACGGAATTACAATGAGAAAGATAAAGGAGAATAACATGATTCGTATGGCATTAAGATCATTCAACATACAAATGTATTGTTTGCTAGGCGTAATGTTATTGGGATGGCTCGTGACACCTTTTCGAGCCCAGTTTGTCGGGATAAGCATTGGCCTTTTGGTGAGTATGTACTGCGCCTGGATTTTAGGAAGGCGTATTGAAAAGTTCGGAGATAGCATTGTAAAAAAAGAAAAAGCACCGATGCTCGGAATGATAAATCGGTTCGCAGCCGCAATACTCGGCGCGATTATTATGTATGAAATTGAACATCATGAATTCATGTGGACATTTGCAGCTGGAATTATGGGTGGGTATTTCTTGATTATTATTAATTTGGGGTATTACAGTATGAGGGATGAGAAGGGATAGATGAGTAAACTCTCAAGTATAGAATGATATACTTGAGGGTTTGCTCATTTTAAATTTGTCTATTACTTGTTGCAACATATCCATTAGAAAAACCCCCATTTCTGTACTGTTTATCTTTTTCAGTACGTCTAACAATATAACATATATATTCATTATTTTTGGAAATCTTAATCAATTAAATGTCCCTTTTTCGGAGGTCACTTCATTTCGCTAGAAGGCTTTTCTCTTTTTCCCGAGAATGAACAGTAATATATAATCTAATTTTCGTGAATGTAATGGGGAGGCAGTAAAATTTGAACAGAAAAATTTGGCTTGTATTCACTTTTTTTGCTCTTTTAGTAGCTAGTTATATTGTTGTCCAGTATTTTATTATGGATGGATTTCAAACAGGACTTGTAAAAGCGAAGCTTATGTTTGGATCTAAATTAAGTGATTTCTGGTATAGTATGTTATTTATACATATTACGACTAGTATAGTAGCATTAGTAATTGGTCCTTTTACATTATCCACTAAATTTAGAGAAAGGAATATTAACCGTCATCGAATAGTTGGGAGAATCTATATGGTTGGTATATTATTAGGAGGCGTTTCTGGACTATATCTATCCTTTTATGCTACGGGAGGATTGGTAGCGAAGCTAGGTTTCGGTTTGTTATCCATACTTTGGCTAGTATCAGCATATCAAGCGTTACATAGAGTTAAGAATAAAAAAATTAAAGAGCATCGGAACTGGATGATTAGAAATTATTCTTTAACCTTTGGAGCAGTTACATTAAGAATTTGGCTACCGTTGTTTATCGTTCTATTTGGAATAGAGCGGTTTGAACTTAGTTACGCTATTATTGCTTGGTTAGCATGGGTACCTAATTTAATTGTGGCAGAATTATTCATAAGAAAAAGACTTAATAAAGGAAAATACAAAGGAAATGAGGATTTACATTTTTGATGTGAATCTGCTGTTATATTGAGGACAGAATTCTTCAGTAATTCAATACTTTTATAGGTGTAAGCATGGCGTTACCTAACAACGAATAGCGGATTCCTAATAAGAGTAATAATAAAAACTAACATAAAATTTAAGAAAAATTTTATATTTACCCCACTTTTTATTTTAAAAGTTTTTCCTATCCTATAAACAAGTTACATCAAGGAGGAGACTGAAAATGAAGGAGTGGGGATTTTATATTTTTAATATATTCCCGATATTTGAAGCGAAAGTACTATTTTTTAAACTATGTTCTAAAATAATAGATGAAAATGTAACGTTAGGGGATTCCACATGCATACAGGAGTTTTGATTAGTTATTTGTATACGTATTTTTTTACTATTATTTTTTGTGTGGTGTTTCAAATTGGATTGTACTCTAAAGCGAAAGGAAATATATCTATTCTGCATTTTCTATGGGTATATGTTTTTCTATTTTACCTTTCGTTAGTGTATAAAGTGACGCAGATCGCGACTGTATGGGATATAAGTAGATATGCAACGTGGATTCGTGTAAATCAAATTAATTTGACTCTATTTGATACGGCGGGTAGTACTACGTATCTTTTAAATATTGTACTGTTTATGCCGTTCGGCTTTTTATTGCCGACTATTTGGCCGCAATTTAGAAAAATGAAAAACACCGTATGTGCGGGATTCCTTTTTTCATTGGCAATTGAGTTAAATCAATTATTAAATAATAGAATTACGGATATTGATGATTTATTTACGAATACCCTTGGGGCGATTATTGGGTATGTATTATATACAGCATTATTTAAAATGATATTGAAAAGAAAGGGAAAAAAGTTTGATACGAATTCTTCTCTAGTCATAAAATACGAGGCTGTTTTTTGTTTAGTGTGTTCATTTGTAGGAGCGATGTTAATTTATCATCCAGCTTTATTTGGAAGACCTGTCATCCTTCAGTGAGGTGATTACGAATTTCTTTTGAACGCTCGTGCGATATTTCAATTTGTAAAAAGCCTTTAACTTGTTATAGTTAAAGGCTTTTATCATCATAATTTTTACTTACCAATTACCCACTCTAACATCCACCTTCAACCACTTCACCCAATTCAAATCCTCTACCTTAAGCAAACTAAGTGAAACACCCTTCATATCTAAAGAAGTTAACAGCGTACCAACCTTTACGAATGTAACTTGCAATCCTTCCAGTTCACACAAACGGCGAATATCATTTGCGAAAATGTATTGTTCCATTAATGGCGTTGCGCCGAGTCCGTTAATAAGGATGGCAAAGTTGTCTCCTTTTCTCCAGCGATAAATGCTTTTAAGTTTGTTCATTAGTTCGATCGCTAATATTTCAGAAGAGGATAGTGCTTCTTTACGGTAACCTTTTTCGCCGTGGATACCAACGCCATAAAAGACTTCATCTTCGTTTAATGTGAATGAAGCTTTTCCTTTCACTGGATTGTTTGCAGGTGAAAGAGCAACTCCTAATGTGTGTAAGTTTTCTGTAACAGAACGGCCAATTGTCGTTAGTTCTTCTAAAGAATGACCTTCAAGAGCAGCCGCACCAAGTATTTTTTGAATGAAAACAGTACCAGCAACGCCGCGTCTTCTTTTATTAAAAGAAGCATCATCTTCAATTGAAACGTCGTCATTTACGATGATATGGTCAATTTTTCTTCCTTCTTCTTTAGCGATCTGCTCAGCCGCTAGAAAGTTCTCAACGTCATCTTTAAAGTTTTTAATGATGAATAAAATACTTTTATCTTTTGGCATGAGGCGAGTAGCCGCTACAATTTGTTCCACTGTAGGCGGAGTGAAAATGCTGCCGTTTACTGCCGCTGTAAGCATACCTTTTCCTACATAGCCAATATCAGCGGGTTCATGTCCGCTACCACCGCCGCTTATAATCGCGACGTTTTGCTTTAGTTTTTCGATATCCTTTACATAAATGATGTTATTTGTTTCGTCGTAATTTACTTTGTCGTTATGTTCAAAATAAAAGCCATGCAGCATATCTTGAACGATATGTTGTACATCATTCATAATCTTTTTCATTGCTTTTGCCACCCTTTAATTACTTTGCTGATTGCTCAAGTAATAGTAGTAATTGATTGTTTATCATATTTTTCATAAGAGAAGACATAATGGAAGGATCTACTTCGCACTTGCTTTCAATCCAATCTTTTATTGTTCCAACGAAGCCGTGACTATAAAAGGAGGCAATCGTATTTTTTGTCTCATCAGAAAGGCTGAATCCACAGCTTACAGATAGTTCATCAATAATCTTCATATATAAGTTTTTCGTATGCTCAAATAAATAGTGATTAAACGAGTTTTGCTCAATAACTTTAAAAGCATTTCGGTAAAATTTTTGATTTTCATAAAAGTAATCAAATAATAAATCAAAAATGTTTTCCCATTTTTCATAATCGAGAAAGTCTATAATATTTTCTTTCGTTTCTTCTCTATAAATCCAGCTTAATAGTTCAAATTTATCTTTAAAATGATAATAAAAAGTTTGCCTACGCATTTGACAGTGTAACATAATATCGCTCACTGATATTTTATGAAACGACTCTGTTTCCATTAAATATTTCAATGAGTTCGCGATTATCTTTTTAGAAATTATAGAAGAGGTCATCTGAATCATCCCTAGAATGTTAGTAATATAAAAATCCTATCTATAAATGAGAGCGGTGTCTTTAGACAGATTGTCCATTTTGTCCGTTTACTATAAAACGCTTTCATTTTAACATGAGTAGTAAGAAGAAGATTTCAAATATATCACAATATATTAAAGGAATTGAGGGATAATCACAATGAAAAAGATTATAAACAAACCAGAAACATTAGTAATGGAAATGTGTAACGGAATGGTTATGGCTCACCCAGAGCTTGAACTTTTGAAAAAATATAAAGTGATTAAGAAGAAAGAAATGAACGAAAACAAAGTAACGTTAATTAGTGGCGGCGGTAGTGGCCATGAGCCGGCACATGCAGGATTAGTCGGAAAAGGAATGTTAGATGCGGCGGTGTGCGGAGATGTTTTTGCTTCTCCTTCACAAATTCAGGTATATCAAGCAATTAAAGAAACAGCTAGTAAAAAAGGTACGTTATTAATTATTAAAAATTATAGCGGCGATATTATGAATTTCAAAAACGGTGCGCATTTAGCGACGGAAGATGGAATTGAAGTCGACTACGTCAAAGTGGACGATGATATTGCGGTAGAAGATAGTCTGTATACAGTAGGACGCCGCGGCGTTGCAGGAGTTATTTTAGTTCATAAAATTGCCGGCGCAGCAGCGGAAGCAGGTATGGATTTAGGAGCGGTGAAAGCTGTCGCAGAAAAAGCAGCGGCTAACGTGCGCACAATTGGTTTAGCGTTAACGTCTTGTACAGTTCCAGCGAGCGGATCACCTACTTTCACACTTGCGGAAGATGAAATGGAATACGGCGTAGGTATTCACGGCGAGCCAGGAATTAAGCGTGAAAAAATGTTGTCAGCAGATGAACTAGCTAACCGTATGACAAACGATCTTGTAAAAGATTTAGGAGTAAAAGATGGCGAGGAAATCGCACTTCTAGTTAACGGTTTTGGCGGAACACCACTGCAGGAACTTTACTTATTTAACAATGCAGTGACGCGAGAATTAGCTGCTAGAAACATTAAAATTAATAGAGTATTCGTCGGCAACTATATGACGAGTATCGATATGGCTGGTATGTCTTTAACTGTAATGAAGTTAGATGATGAGTTAAAAACATTACTATCGAAAGAATGTAACACACCAGCGTTTAAAGTAGATGGACCAGTTGAAAGTGTAGAGTATGTAAATGTACTTGAAGAAACAGAAGAGAAGGAAGTTTCATTTGAACTAGAAACGGCGGAAGAACACGCTGTTATTAAAGATAATGTCATTACATTAAACAACATGATTTATCTCGTTGATAAAATGAGCGATATTATCATTAAAAATGAAGTACCATTCTGTGAGTTAGACACGCACGCTGGTGACGGCGATTTCGGAATGAGTGTAGCAAAAGGATTTAAGCAATTAAAACGTGAGTGGCATTCTATTGTAGATCAAGAGAACGTAACAATCGGATCATTCCTTGATGGTTGCTCCATGATTATTATGGAACATTGCGGCGGCGCTTCTGGTCCAATTTGGGGCGGTGCATTCCGCGCAGCTAGTAAAGCAGCAGGCGAGAAGCGTGAGTTAACAGTGAAAGAATTCGCTGAAATACTGCAAGCAGCACTGCAAGGCATCCAATCGATCGGTGAAAGATCATTCGGCAGAGGAGCAGTAGTTGGTGACAAAACGCTTGTTGACGCACTTGCTCCATGTGTAGACTCTTGGTTAGATAGCGCCTCAAACGAAGTAGACGTAAAAACTGCCTTTGAAAAAGGGGCAGAAGCAGCGGTTAAAGGAGCAGAGTACACGAAAGAAATCGTAGCTCGCATGGGCCGCGCTGGTACAGTTGGCGAAAGAAGTTTAGGATACCCTGATGCAGGTGCACATGCGCTTGGAGTTATCTTTACGGAGATTGCGGGTAGTTTGAAATAGGAATTGGAAAGTCCCTCTGCCTTAAGGTGGAGGGATTTTTATATAGTTGATATGTAGAAGACTTCTTTCGGTGCTCTCCCTGTAAAATATGAGTTTGTTACTATTTTTGATAAAATCTTATTTCAAAAATACAACTAATATTTCTCAACATTAATATATTGAAAATAGTTAGAATATTTAAGATAATCATTTGTGAAGAAGTAAATTATAAAAAAAGGGGGAATTTATTTTGTTACGTCGTTTATCTATTTGTACAGTACTAACAGCTTTTATATTTACTTTATTTACATTTAACGGCTCTGCTTTCGCGGCTACGAATACTACTGAAAATGAAACAGTAGTAGCAGCTTGTGCAAAGGGAGGTACGGTAGGTGTATATGGTGCAAAGATGCGCAGTGGTTATACTGTCGATTCACCTGTCTTACATACATTTAATGATGGTACGAAAATTACTGGAACATGGGTAACTGGTGAATATGTTCAAGGTCATTACAGTAATTCTAAACAGTGGTTAAAAGTTACATATAAAGGGATGACAGGTTATGTATCCCATACAACACTATATAACGTTTGCTCATAAAACTATGTACCATAATAGCTTTGGATATATTGAGCTAATCTCTTCTAGAGGTTAGTTCTTTTTTATCTCTTAGTTTTTGGGCATTTTTTGAAAAAGACCAACGATTCATTAAATCGATGGTCTTACGTTTATATAGTATTCATTTGTATCTATATCAAATTTTTCATTGCTTTTTGCTTATTTCAGATTTAGTTTGTTTGTGATTGTAGCTTATCAATTTTCCAGTATGTTTGTAGAGGGTCTAAAGAGCTTTCAATATAAAACATATATTCATCTGCGGTACGTGGTACTTCAAAAGCTATTTTCAATTCTACCGTTTCATTTGGTTTAACTTGTATATCAGAAGGGTTTTGATCAAGCACATTTCCTTTATAGATCTTTCCGTCTTTTTCATCTTTTAAGTTATATTTTAATTCTGATAGTCCAATCGTTTGACCTCGTACATTTTTTACAGAGACATTAACAACTACGGAATCGTTGCTAGCATTTAAATATGCACTTTGAACGGCGGTCAAGTAATAGCCTCCTTTAACACTCTCACCAACTAATAAAATACCTTGTTTCAAGCGGCTCATATCATCTTTTTCTTCAAAATTTATTAATTCTTCATTTTCATTTTTTGCGGTTGGTTCTTCTATTGAACCATTTTCAATGGCACTATCTGTTTTATCTTGTGTGCAAGCAGCCGTAACACTGACTAATACTAGAATGAAAGTAAGTAATATAGATAATTTTCTCATAAAATTTATCTGTCTCCTTAAGTTTCTCAATTTTGTGCAGCTATACATATAAGATTAACATAATGTCTCATTATTGGATCAAAATAGGGGGCTTTTAGACGACTTATTCTTTTTACTTTTAATATACATTCGATTGGTTCTCGCGATATTTGTTAATCTGTTAAAACATTGGCTTAGTAATACCGAGGGTTATTATAGATATATTAATCATATAATTTGTCCATATCAAAATGAACGTTTTTTGCATCTAATATATTGTAAATATATTTTATTTTGGAAGGATCTGATTATATGGCTCATAAATCTACTGGAGTGTTTCGAGTTCCAGTTTCTGAAAATGGGATTATTCCAACTGCTCTCAACATTATGTTAAACAATGATTCACGCTGCCATACTAGTAATGTAACGGTAACTGTTAAGAGAAGTCGAAACACCTTTTTCCCAACTCAAAATGAATTAGTTGAAATCTCTCGTACTTTTGTTTCTTTAGAACCAAACAGAACAACTAAGATTGTGTTGTTTACTCCAGAATTTCAAGTAGAAGATTTCCTTGATGTCATCATTAGTGGAAATAAAGAGGATGTTAAGGATGTTCTTGTATATTCTTTCTTAGCAGATTCAGTAGGTCACAATCTGCCATCTACTGTTTTCAGAAATGCAGAATACACTTTTGCTTGCTGACACTGTGATAATGTATTCTTTACTGTCGTATATCTAAATTGAAATGTTACAAGTAGCACTTCACGGCATACAATCTATCGGTGAAAGATCGTTCGGCAGAGGAGTGGTAGTTGGTGAAAGAAGTTTAGGATATCCAGATACACATGCGCTTAGGGTACCTTTACGGAAATTTTGGGTAGTTTGAAATAGAAATTAGAAGATCCCTTCTACCTTAAGGTGGAGGGGTTTTCTTAATATTATTTTTTGATATATATTGCTAAGTATGTTCCCATAATTCATTCTATTGTATTGAGAATAATGTCATCTACATCAAAAAAACGGCTTATAAAAGGAACTAGTATTTGAGGTGGGTTTATTAACGAATTTTATATATAGCATGAATGAAAATGAGATAAATAAAACAATATTCCCTATTATGTTTTTAAAAATTAATTGAGCAGCTCCTTGTAAAAATAAAGAAAAGACACCTAAAGGTGCCTTCCGCCGGCTTAAATTAATTTTAATATTATCGATCTAAGTTTAAAAGCTGTAGGGATTTTTACTGTGGGTTTTGTAAGTAGTTTTTACGAAATTATGAGTGTTTTTTATTTTGTATTTCAATAAGTTCATCTGGTAGCATTTTTGTATAATATTCTTTTTCTGTTAGTTCAAATATAAATAATGCTTTTTTCCAG
>NZ_JBNLYC010000111.1:0-14860 GCF_050172015.1 Bacillus sp. GMa5/1
AAAAACTTAATTTCAGCATTCCACTTTATGATATAATAACTATGTTTTGGAAATCCTTAATACTATTAAAGATTTCACATAAAAATATGAAAGAATTAATAAAAAAGGAGTTGCTCATTTTTGCTTACTAAGTTTAAGAGTTTGCCTAAAGCGGTATATGCAATTTTGGCGCTTTCTTTCCTGTTGCACGTTTTTTGTTTAGTAAAACAGCCAGGATTAGATGGAGAGTTAGTCAAAGTAACATATGGTGCAAATGATGCCTTTAACTATTCGTTAACAGCTGAACAACTATTAAAACATGGTGTATTTGGTTATGTGTATTTAGAACCTAGTGAAGTTCCAGGGAAAAATGCATATATTACACCAGGTCAGCCATTACTATTAGCTGGCGCTATGATTATTTCTGATATTACATCAATTCCTTACTATTACGTAGCAACTGTTATTAACATGATCATGAACCTTTGCACAGTGCTATTAGTATTCTTAATAGGAAAAGAATTGTTCGAAAAAAACATTTATGGAATTGTTGCAAGTATTTTATATGCTATTTATCCAAGTAACTATACATACTTCCGTACATTGCTAACAGAAGTTCCATCCATATTCTTATTGGCGTTATGTGTATATGTATTTGTTCTCGCATGGAAATACAATAAAGTGAAATTCCATATATGGTTTGGAATTGTCGTTTCAATTTTACTTATGTTCCGTCCAAATCCAGCTCCAATGATGCTCATTCCTGTTCTTGTTGTGTTATTTACATATGGATTTAAAGAATCCATTCGAATCGGATTGTTATGGTTTATCGGACCTTTCTTTATTATTGGCGCATGGGTTGTTCGTAACTACTTAGCACTCAACCAATTTATTTTATTCTCAACCCAAGGTGCAGATCCACTAATTGCCGGTGCAGATCCATTTAATAAAATTGGATATGAAAATATAGTAAATGAAATGAGAGCTAAAGGCTTAGATGACAAAAGTGCATACGCAAAAGAATTAATTAAGAACGGATTTAAGACGGACTTCACTTATTGGTTCTCTTGGTTCACTGTCGGTAAAACAATTGAATTATTCAAAACAGCTCCTGCTGTAGACCAATATCGTATTCACAACTTTATGCAACTATGTCATAGAGTGTTTATCATCGGTACATTCTTGAGCAGCTTCTGCTTCATGCTAAATTCATTTAAACATAAACGCGTTATGATGCTAGTAGCAAGTTCAATTATTTACATTATCTTCTCAAACTTATTCTTAGCAATTAATCGCTATGGATTTTTCATTAATCCTCTTATGTGCTTAATTCTTGCATACGGATTAATTCACATTGTGCAGAAGCTTCCATTCTTCCGCACTAATCAAGCATAATAAGAAAGAGGTCGTCCACCGTTGGACGACCTCTTTCTTATTCCCCCACACTTTACACACGGCCAATTTGTCCATTTTGTAATCACACTTTAATTCCGTATGTATGTGTGTCTGTATTTGTCAAAATATCTTTCACAACACCACTCACTGTTTTACGTATAAATGCAAGTTTTTTACAACTATTACTATAACGAAAAGAGAAAATGATTAGTATGTGTATTATATAAAAGGAAGCAGCCATATTTTCCATACGATACATACGAGCACTATAACTACAAAATCAAAAAAATCTAATCTCGGTCCTTTTTTCATATTCATATGTAGCCACATATGAAACCATTTTATTTTTGTATATTTATGGATGTTTTTCTTTGCAAATCGGTAAATAAGCATTTGCATAATAAAAAATCCGGCCACAAAAATAAATAATAAGATGAGAAATCCAATCACAAAATTCCTCCTATTTTTGTAGCGTTTTTTCTACTATCCGATTTTTCAAAACCCACTCTTCAAACTGGGCACTTCCAAATTCCCAACTAAGATCGCGAGCATGTACAGAAAAAACGTAATAACCGGCATATTCGTCCATAAACCTACCTAACTCTACATCGTCTTTCTGAATACCGTATACTCCAAAATTAAAATACACATCCCATACGTCTTCATTCTTCCTCTTATAAGCGATCGATTCCATATCACATTCTGTCCCGAAATAATCAAGATGTAAATGTACGCTATCATCGTATTCGTACTCCATTTTATCACCCCTTATATTTGTACTTCTTTACCACCCAAAAAATTCCTGCTATCTACACTCACATATGGGCACTTACCTACATATCATGCTTGTAGAGTGACTTCTAGGAGGTGTTATATAGTGAAAAAATTAATCGCGATTTTTTGCATCATGTTACTAGCTGTTTTTACTTTTGCTGCTTGTAGTAGTAAAAAAGAAAGTACGAAAGAACAAACTCAAAACATTCGCGTTGGCGAAGTTACCCATTCTCTCTTCTATGCCCCATTATATGTCGGGATTGAAAAAGGATTTTTTAAAGATGAAGGACTAAATATTGACCTACAAACAACAGCTGGTGGCGATAAAACGATGACCGCCCTATTATCTGGCGGAATTGATATTGCTCTCGTCGGTTCTGAAACGTCTATTTACGTTCATCAACAAGGAGCGAAAGACCCTGTCATTAACTTTGCACAGCTTACACAAACAGATGGGACATTTTTAGTTTCACGTAAAAAACTAGACTCTTTTAATTGGAATGACGTAAAAGGTGTTACATTTTTAGGACAGCGTAAAGGCGGCATGCCGCAAATGGTTGGGGAATACGTTTTAAAGAAAAATGGCATTGATCCTCGGAAAGATACGAACTTAATTCAAAATATCGAATTTGCTAATATTGCAAATGCCTTTGCATCTGGTACAGGAGAGTTTGTGCAGCTCTTTGAACCGACTGCAAGCATATTCGAAAAAGAAGGTAAAGGTTATATCGTCGCTTCATTCGGAAATGAATCTGGTACTGTTCCTTATACAACGTTCATGGCAAAAGAAAGTTTCTTAAAGAAAGATAAAGCTGCTGCTGAAAAGTTCACACGTGCGCTCTATAAAGCACAGCAATGGGTTGATACACATAGTCCAGAAGAGATTGCTGATGCTGTTTCTCCGCTATTTAAAGACACTTCGAAAGACATTACAGTAAAAGTAATTGAACGGTATAAAAAACAACATTCTTATGCGACAAATCCACTACTAGATGCGGAAGAATGGAAACAGCTCCAAACGATTATGAAAGATGCTGGTGAATTACAAAAAGAAGTCCCACATGAAGCGCTCGTCAATACAAAAATTGCCGAAAGCGTTATTAAGAAATAGAGGCGAAGTGTATGAGTTTTTTACAAATACGTAACGTTTCTCACTGTTTTTTCGCAAAAGAGAATGCCAAACTTATTCTCGAAGATATGAGCTTACAAGTGGAAGAAGGCGAATTTATTTCTATACTCGGCCCAAGTGGTTGCGGTAAAACAACGCTCCTCTCAATCATTGCTGGACTACTTGATCCAATTGATGGTATCGTCTTTTTAGATGGTGAACCAATTACAACGAAAACTTCATCTATGGGATATATGTTGCAGCAAGATTACTTATTCCCGTGGAAAACAATTGAAGAAAATATTATGCTTGGACTTCATATTCGAAAGATTTATGATGAACAGATGAAAGAACATACTTTAAATCTTTTAAAACAAGTCGGTCTACATGGGGTAGAAGGACAATATCCTCGTGAACTATCCGGCGGTATGCGTCAACGTGCTGCTCTCGTTCGAACGTTAGCAACTGATCCGAAAATTTTATTACTAGATGAACCATTCTCCGCACTCGATTATCAAACGAAATTAAAACTAGAAGAACTCGTTTTCAACTTACTAAATAAATATAAGAAAACATCACTACTTGTTACTCACGATATTGAAGAGGCGATTGCGATGAGTGATCGTATTTATTTACTGCAAGCGAATCCTGGAAAAATCGCAAAAACCTTTATCGTCCCGGAAAGTATCCGTTCTTTATCACCGTTAGAAGCACGCCATCACTACGATTTCCCAGCCCTCTTTCAAGATATATGGAAGGAGCTGGAACGACTTGGATAATATAAAACAACTACATGAACAATTTCGAAAGAAAGAACGCAGGCGTGCTTGGATTGCTCGCTCATTACAGCTTTTACTACTTATTCTTTTCTTTGCACTATGGGAAATAGCTAGCAAAAAAGAATGGATCGATCCTTTACTCTTTAGTTCTCCTTCGAGTATTTGGGATCTCTTCTTAACGAAATGGATCGACGGTTCACTTTGGGTCCACATATGGACGACATTGCTGGAAACAGGAGTAGGCTTCATTCTCGGAACGGTACTCGGTGCTATTATTGCCACATTTCTTTGGTGGATGCCACTTCTAGCCCGCGTACTTGATCCTTACCTCGTCGTCCTAAATGCAATGCCAAAAGTTGCACTCGGTCCAATCATCATCGTTATTTTCGGTCCAAACATTTCATCTTCTATCGCAATGGGAGTAATCATTTCCATCATCATTACCATTCTCGTTATTTACAGTGCATTTCAAGAAGTCGATTCTAACTATATAAAAGTGATGGACACATTTGACGCAAATAAATGGCAATGTTATAAGCAAGTCGTTCTCCCTGCATCCTTTCCAGCAATTATCTCAACGTTAAAAGTAAATGTTGGTTTATCCTGGGTCGGTGTTATTTTCGGAGAACTTCTCGTTTCCAAACAAGGACTTGGCTACTTAATTAGCTACGGATTCCAAGTCTTTAACTTCACACTCGTCTTACTTAGCGTACTACTCACATGTGTTCTTGCAACTCTTATGTATGTATTTGTTGAGGCATTTGAAAAAATTCTAATTGGAAAAAGAAAAAGAAGCTGACTCAAAACAGTGCGCTATAGTCAGCTTCTTTCTTTTACCTTTTATCACACATTTTCGTTTCATTTGTAATGTTTCCATCCGCAACCGTAACTGTATGGAAACAGTCTTTCACACGTACTGTAACGACATTATCTTTTCGATCTATCACATGATAATCATTAAACTTTTCATTCAAAGCACTACGAATTTGCTCCCCTTCAAAAATCGGAAAACCGTGAGACATTACCCAAATGAGACCAGCAACAGCAAGAATCGTTTTCATACGTTTCATTACCTCCTCGAGAGTAAACTTATAGTCCCTACAACACGCGCATTATAATTGTGTCTAAATTGTGACATTTTTATACTAATTCTATTTTATACCGCAAGTTCCTTCTTCTTTTTAATAAAAATACAGAATTTTCAATTTTATCAACATAAAAAAACGCAAAGAATTAAAAATTCTTCACGCTTTTCTTTAACGAAACTATATCGAAAGCATAACTCACATTAGTCTCCACTTTGTTGTTCTATCGTTTTTGAAACATCATATAATCCCGACAGCACTTCCGCTCTCATTTTTACAAGCTCAGGGAACTGATAGAAGAAAGCAATTTTTTTATATTTTAACTCTGTTCCTTCTTTCACCTTTTTTGAATCTTGTAAAATGAACGCTGTAAATGTATCTGCGATATCCTCCGTTACATTTGTTGTTCCATACAGCGATACAAAATCATCATGCTTTTCTTTATAAAATTCAATTTGTGCCTCTTCACTTTCTTCTACTTTCTTTTCTGTCCACTCTTGCTCAATTGGTTTCCAAAATTCATTATAAAATTGGTTAATATACGAAGTTTTTCTCGCACATCCATTTTTCAAGAACACCGTGTTACATTTATTTCGATATGATGAAATGTCTTTCTCTTCATCAAACGCCTCTAAATATTTCCTATCCACTGGTACTTGTTTATGCCCAATCGTTAATACGTGAGCCGTTTCATGAATTAATGTTTTCATCACTTCATCTATATTCACCCCAGAATCGAGCACGTCTAAACTAAGCAACCAATCTCTCGGGTCATCCATACTTGGCATGACATGGGCAACAACGCCGTCATAACCATCCGTTATTAAATCCAACCCTGTTATATTCTCACGATATTTCACTGGAATGAGAGTGCGATACATGTCCCATAACGTTTCATGATACTCTCTATCTTGCCGCTGGCTTAACAAATCATCTTTTGCTACTTTGTCATCTGCAAAAACTTTATTCAATCTCTTACGATCCAATTTCTCAAAATAAGGATCTACAATTTCATCATCATCGATATAATAAGAAGCTAAAAAGAAGTAATTGTCATCCTCTTCTTTTTTCTGTTCCGCCTCTTTCATATTCATACTTTCATACTCTTCTATGTCATAATCCTCTACTTTTTCAAGTTCTGAAAGTCCCTCTATCTTTTTATATACTTTTTGTAATGTTTTATCTCCTATTTGCGTGCACTCTTCTTCTGTTTTACAAATTTCTTTTTCATTCGTAACCTCGATAGCACTCTCGCATCCTGCAACTAAACTGCTTGCTATAATACAACACACTAACTTGCCATACAGTTTCTTCATACAATCCCCCATTATTCCATTCTACAAAATATCATAATCATTTTTTTACGAATATGCGATAATTAATTATAAAAACTGCAAGGAGGCTTCCCATGATTCGTGCAATCTTATTCGACTTAGATGGAACACTATTAGATCGGCGCCAATCTTTAGAACAATTTATTTGTGAGCAATATAATCGCTTCGCCTCACATTTGAAGAGCATAGAGAAATCAAAGTATTGTTCTCGATTTCTTGAACTCGATAATAATGGCTATACGTGGAAGGATAAAGTATATGCTACTCTCCTTTCTGAATACAACATTACTACTTTAACGCAAGAACAACTACTACACGACTATATTACAAACTTCCAACATCATTGTATTCCTTTCAAAAACACGCATGAACTACTTCAACAGTTAAAACAGCGAAACATTAAAATTGGTATTATTACAAATGGTTTTACTGAATTTCAGATGAGCAACCTTCGAGCACTACATATACATACGTATACAAACACCATTCTCGTTTCAGAAGCTGAAGGAATTAAAAAACCTCATCCTGAAATTTTCGAACGTGCTTTGCAAAGACTAGATGTGAAGGCAGAAGAATGTCTTTATGTTGGAGATCATCCAGAAAACGATGTGCTTGGTTCTGAACAAGTAGGGATTCTTGGTGTTTGGAAAAAAGATTCGTTTTGGGGGAATTTTAAGCATTCACGTATCGTAGATGATTTGTTGGAGGTGCTTTCGTTTTTAGAGGTGGAGGTATCAACACAATAATAACAAATAAATTATATCAGCGATTTTCACAATATATCAATTCACCAACCAAAAGTAACAATAATAAGAGGAGGCGTTTTTCACAAACGCCTCCTCTTATTATTCATACACTGTAAACTGAGGTTTACTCGGATGATCTTTTACTAGCGCATCATCTGGAAACTTTGAAACTTTTTGATATACGGCAATGTCACCGATACAACCTCCTGTTAGTAGAATTCCTAAAAATGAGAGTGGCTCCAGATTCATAGCTAATCCCAATACAATTGGAAAAATTCCAGTTGGTAAAAACGGAAGCATTAACACTTTCTTCATTTGCTTTACTGTAACCGCCTGTTTAGAATGAGCATATGCAACACCTAATTTCCAATTAACGCCCCATTTTAGTTCACTCCACGGAACACCTCCGATATAGCGAAAGCCAATTAAATGTATCGCCTCATGAATACAAACGAGAACAATCATTGCGATAATAAAAAGAAACATCGTTAATAATGTAACTTCAACTTGAACCCCACCTGAAAGAAATATATGCAAATAACCAATTCCAAACGACAAAGCAATTATTATAAAAAATAAAGAAAAGTTTAATTTAACCATCGAAACAGTAACAGTCGTTTCTTTTCTTTTATCCATCTTCCCCCTCCTAAAATGTAAATATATCTTTACAAAATTGTATAATATACCCAAAAAATGTAAAGATATATTTACATTTATTCTTACATACAAAAAAAAGAAACCGGCTACTTTACTTCGTAAAACAGCCGATTTCTTCTATATGTTTCATCGTACGCGCTAATACGTCATCGCGCATTATAAAGCTAAATTTTCTATTCGTTTTAATGTTGTCAGGAATGTCTTTTAATAAAACAGACCCTTTCGTTTCTTCGTAATGCGTATGTTCTTCTACCGCACTAATTGTTGCAAAATAAATGTTTTTAATGATTATTTTGTCTTTTCCAGATACTTTGTATTGTCCTAAGTAAGTTAAATCAGAAACTATGCCGCCGGTTTCTTCATGAACCTCTCGAACTGCCGCTTCTTCCGGTGTTTCCCCTAGTTCTACTTTACCACCTGGAAATTCAAGACCGCGACGTAAATGATGCGTTAATAACCATTGATCCCCGTACCGGCATACAACCCAAACATGCTTTGGCTCAGGAGAAAATGGATAACGTTCAAACGATAATTGTACAGTGTTGTGGTAATAATCTTTAAATTTGTACATGCCATTACTCCCCTATTGATGGTTACAAGTTTTTCCTACCACAAATTGTAGCATATTCTCGCTTTTCTGCATAATATTATCCAATTACAATCCATTGATTATTCCCATTTGCGCGACTAATTCTTTCGTCTCATGATTTCCTAAATCGTAAATCATTTTATATGCTTTTTGTAGTTGTTCATCATATCGGTCATTATTTGAATCGTGATGATACTCAACAAATGGAACGTGGGAGCGTACAAATGACCCTAAATCTTCTACATATGCTTGATCAAAGCGCTCTCTTAATTCCGTAATTTCCTCATCATTTGCGGAAATCTCAAAATTATACGTATCCGCCGTCTTCACTTGTGAAATTTGACCATTTCCTATTGATATATAATATGTTTTTTTCGTCTCCATGTAACACCCTTCTTTCATCCTTTTATTTTCTATTGTTTTCATCAATTACAAAATTATGTAAAATAAAGAAAAGGAGGGATTTTATGTTCAAAATATTAATTATCGGTATTATCATCGTCCTAATCATCCTCGTACTCTCCATCATGACAATTAATAAAGGCTATGCTTATAAACATTCCGTCGATAAACTAGAAGACAATCCTTATACAAAAAAGAATAAGGAGAATTCCTAATATGCTTCGTATACTTCGCATCATAGTAGCACTCACTGTGATCGTTATGTCGGCAATTGGATTATATACAGGTCAAAATAATTTTTTACCTCTTTCACAATTTCTATTAGGGGCTTTAATGTTTCTCATCGCATTTGAACAAATAAAGAAAAAGGAGGCAGCAACTGGATTTATTTGTATTATTGCCGGTGCTTTCATTTGGATAGTTCTCATTATTACCTACATAAAATAGAGGAGGTCTTTTATGCTAAAAGGGGGTCGGATTACTTTATCACTTATTGCCTTATCTATAGCAATCTATGGATTTTTTACTGGTAGTAGAGAAATAATGCCTTATATGTTCATCTTTTTAGGAGGTATGGCCCTCACCATAAGTTTAGAGGAAATATTAAAACGACAAACAGGAGGTAGTCTGCTCGCTCTACTAGCAGGGGCCGCTGCTTTATTTATTGGTTTCACAGAAATATTCTAGTAAATGGTCTAAAGGAGGCTATACAATGCTAACTCTAACTATATTACGGAGTTTTTTAGCATTTCTCATGCTTCTCTTACTCATTCTAAGCACTTATATCCATGTTACCGATAATTTTTCACTTCTCCCATACGTACAATTTATTCTCAGTTGTTTCTTTATTCTTCTAGGAATTAATGAATTGAAATCCGGACGAAAATCAATGAGTATCCCGTATTTTTTCGTTTCCAGTCTCATATTCTTCTTTTTAATATCAAACTACTTTCGTTATATGTAGAATGAAATTTTGACCAATTTAGCATTTATAATTATTTTCTCTCAGTAACTATTTCTTTCTACTTAAGGGGGATTCCATGTTAAAAAACATTCAAATTATAATCGCCACTATCGCTCTTTCTCTCGCCCTATTTAGCTTCTTTGCAAACTTCACTATTCTTTTACCTTACGTGTCTATCCTTTTAAGTATTATGTGTATCCTTTTTGGAATCGATGAAATAAAGAAGCAGCAAAAAGCGAAAGCATTTGTTTATTTTCTCTGTTCTGCCTTTATTTTATATGTTGGAGTATCTAATATATTTTCATACAAAAGAAGAGTATGGTCGCTCTTAGCACAATAAAAAAACTGCCCTTTCACAGGCAGTTTTTCTTTTTATCCAAAAACTTTCTCAAGTTCATCTTTATCTTGGCTTAACCAGAAGTTCATTAAGCGTTGTGCTCCTTCTAAGTCGTGAAGCTTCGCTTGACCACATTGCGTTTCATTTGCAGCCGGAATTTCTGTAATTTGAACCGCATCTTTTAATGTTAGTTCTAATAAATCAATGATTTCTCGAACTGTCGGCGTTCCGCTCACTACAAGATAATATCCTGTTTGGCAGCCCATCGGTGAAATATCGATAATATCAAAGTGCGGATAACGATCAATATATTTACGTAAATTAAATGCTAATAAATGCTCTAACGTATGAATAACATCTGGTTTCATTGCTTGTTTATTCGGTTGGCAGAAACGAATATCGAATTTATTTACAATACCGTCACTACCTACATTGTGAACTCCGCAATGTCTTACATAAGGTGCCTTTACAATCGTATGATCTAATTCAAAGCTTTCTACTGATGGCATACAACATCTCTCCCGCTTTTAATTTAATTCCGTTATATCCAATATGATATAACGGAAATTCACATTAGTAAAGTATTATGTACAGTCGTGCTATAATACTTTAAGAATATGCTGAAAAGGAGACCGTTATGAAACAGATTTTTATTGGGATTATACGCTTTTATCAAAAGTTCATTTCTCCGATGACGCCACCAACATGTCGTTTTTATCCAACTTGTTCTCATTACGGATTAGAGGCGTTTCAAAAACATGGTGCACTCAAAGGCTTTTGGCTTACTTGTAAGCGTATATTAAAATGTCACCCTTTCCACCCGGGAGGATTTGATCCTGTCCCAGATAAAAAGGATGACAAAGTAAATTCTTAATTGTCGTAACCATTCACAACTAAATCTAATTTTCCTGTATCAGGATCTATAACAAGACCGTGAACAGGTACTTCTTCCGGAAGTAATGGGTGGTTGCGAAGTACTGATACGCTATGTTCTACACTTTCTTCCACACTAGAGAAACCGCGCAAGAATTGTTCTAAATCGATTCCAGAATAACGAAGCATATCTAATTTCTCTTCTGTTATACCGCGTTCTTTCATTCTCTCAATCGTACTGCTTGCTTGAATTTTTGCCATACCACAATCATGGTGACCAACTACACATACTTCATCAGCGCCAAGTTCGTATACAGCGACTAAAATACTACGCATAATACTTCCAAATGGATGTGAAATAACAGCGCCTGCTACTTTAATAATTTTCACATCACCGTTACGCATATTCATCGCTTTTGGTAATAGTTCGACAAGTCGTGTATCCATACAAGAAATAATTACCATCTTTTTGTTTGGAAATTTCCCCGCTACAAACTCTTCATATTTTTTCTCTTCAACAAATTTCTCATTGTACTGCAAAATCTCTTCTAATGACTTCATAGTAAAGGACCCTCTTTTCTCTCGTTTACACTACATAAATAGTGTACCAAAATATGAAAAACTCAAAAAGGATATCGCTTTATAGTAAAAATAAGATATTTTCAGATAATCGACATAATTCTTTCAAAATATACACACATCTTTGTAACAAGTTTCACATACTTTAAACGTATTTTCACTATAAACTGATTGTAGATAATGTAAAAAAGGAGTGAATATTTATTATGTCCGACGTTCTGTTACTGAGTCGTTTTCAATTTGCAATTACTATTTTTTATCACTTTTTATTTGTACCTTTGACAATCGGACTTGTCATTTTAGTAGCATGTATGGAAACTCAATACGCCCGCACATTGAATCCAACATACCGTAAAATGGCAAATTTCTGGGGTAAATTATTTACAATTAACTTCGTAATGGGGATTATAACCGGGATTACGATGGAATTCCAATTTGGAACAAACTGGTCTGAGTACTCCAAATATATGGGAGACATTTTCGGATCACCTCTCGCAATCGAAGCACTCGTTGCCTTCTTCTTAGAATCTACTTTCATGGGAATATGGTTATTCGGTAAAGACAAAATTTCACCAAAGTTCCGTGCCTTCTGTATGTGGATGGTTGCACTTGGAACAAACATTTCCGCCCTTTGGATTATTACAGCAAACGGCTTTATGCAAAACCCTGTTGGATACGTCGTGCGTAACGGCCGCGCTGAATTAAATGATTTCTGGGCACTCGTTACGAATCCATACGCTTGGAACATGTTCTTCCATACTGTAGTTGGTTGTTATATCGTAGGTGCTTTCTTCGTTATGGCAATTAGTGCTTATCACTTATTACGTAAAAATGAAGTAGAATTCTTCAAAAAATCATTTAAGTTTGGTTTAATGTTAGGCTTATTCGCCGCAACAATTACACCGTTTATGGGACATCAATCTGGTGTATCAGCAGCTAAATATCAACCCGCAAAAGGTGCTGCGATGGAGGCAGTTTGGGAAACTGGAAAAGGACAAGGCTTCTCAATTGTTCAAATTCCTGATGTAAAAAATGAGAAGAACTTTGAATTCCTTACGATTCCAAAACTCGGAAGCTTCTTCTACACAAATTCATTTAATGGCGAAATTGTTGGTTTAAAAGATATTCCGAAAGATGAACGTCCAAATGTTAACCTCGTGTATTATAGCTTCCGCTTAATGGTTGCACTCGGCATGTTCTTTATGGCATTAACTTGGTATGGCTTCTATTTAAACCGAAAAGGAAAACTAGAAAACTCAAAACGTTATTTGAAAATTACAATATGGTCTGTCTTACTTCCTTATATCGCAATTAACGCAGGATGGATTGTCGCTGAAGTAGGTCGTCAACCATGGACAGTATATAAACTAATGCGTACAGCAGAATCTGTATCACCTATATCTGTCCCGCAAATTTGGTTCTCATTAATTAGTTTAATTTTATTCTACACTTTACTTTTAATCGCAGACGTATACTTAATGCTGAAGTTCGCGAAAAAAGGACCTGCCGCATTAGAAGAACCTGCTACTGAGGGAGGTGTAGCTCATGTCTCATGATATGCTTGCAATCATCTGGTTCGGTTTATGGGGCGTGATTTGGACAGTTTACTTCATTCTTGACGGGTATGCACTTGGTAACGGAATGATTTTTCCTTTCGTTACGAAAGATCGACAAGAACGAAATCAATTACAAGAAGCAATTGGCCCGTTCTGGGGCGGTAATGAAGTATGGTTAATTACAGCTGGTGGCGCAACATTTGCTGCCTTCCCAGTCACATATGCTAATATGTTTAGTTATTTATATACACCGTTATTCTTAGTATTACTTGCACTATTTGCTCGTGCCGCTGGACTGGAATTCATGCATAAAGATGATTCACCAATTTGGCAAAAAACTTGTAAATGGGCATTTGCAATTGGCAGTTTCCTAATCGCCTTCTTATTCGGTGTTACGTTCGCTAATCTTTATTACGGACTACAAATCGGAAAAAATGGCTATGAAGGAAATTTACTTAGCTTACTAAACCATTACGGTATATTAGGTGGTCTTTTCTTCACTGCTATATTTGTCGTATCCGGTGCCCTTTGGGTCATGATTAAAACGACTGGTGAAGTATCTGATCGTGCTTATAAAATCGCAAGACCATTTTCAATGGCAGCTGCTATTATTTTAGCTATCTTCTATGTAGCAACTGCTAATCGGACAAACTTATTCCAAAACTTTACGGAATATCCGGTACTATTCATTCTTCCAGTACTTGCAATGCTAATGAGTGTACTCGCACTTATTATGGTGTACAAACATAAAATTGGCCTTGCATTCACATTCGTTTGCCTAACAATCGCAATGTTTATGACAACTGGCTTTGCAGGTATGTTCCCAAGAATGTTACCATCTCGTATTAACGATGCATACAGTACAACGTTATATAACGCAGCTGGTAGTCAATTAAACTTAAAAATTATGTTCTTCGTTGCAATGGTTATGGTACCAATCGTTATTGGATATCAGCTTTGGAGCTACAGTATTTTTAAAAATAAAATTCATAAAGACTCTGCTAAAGGGTATCACTAAAGTAAAAAAAGACACTTCGTTTGAAGTGTCTTTTTTTGTACGTATGATTTTCGATAAGATGTTATATTTCTAATCTAACAACTATAATACAGAAGAATCATTAACAGCTCACAGCTAGAGTGTAACATACAACAAACATGTTACTTTATGCAATTTTGCATTTTAAAATTATAACGTTGATTGAATAACTTGATCATACGCATCATTATCCCTTACATCCGCCGTACTAATCCCGCTAAACGTTTGTACTTTCATTCCTGTATTTGATGATCCCGATCCATTATAAGCTTTCGTCTTTTCAATCGGCTGTACGTTATATTTATCCCCTACATTAATTGTTCCATTGCAGTTTTCAATAATAACACCTTCCACAACTGCCGGCATTTTGTCACCCACTTTCATTTCTTTACTTTTATTTTATGAAAATCGCCTAGAAAAATAGCATGTTTCAATAAGAAAAAGCACTCAATTTGAGTGCTTTTTCTTTAAGCATAAAGACAAGTTTGGAGACAGTTGACTTCTTCAAAATTTTATTAGGGGTAATATTTTGAAAAAGAAAGCCTTTCATATGTAGGTTAACACCACTGGAATATATAGTAAATTGATAATATTTATACGGAAGATTGCTAATGTTTAGTATAGATAGTTTACACTATGCTAACAGTGAAAACTATCTATACTAATA
>NZ_JBNLYC010000112.1:0-14677 GCF_050172015.1 Bacillus sp. GMa5/1
TCGTTTAGTTTTCAAAGTTCAATATCGCGTTTCAGCGACTTTTATAATTTAACACTTCTCGTTAAATCTGTCAACAGCTTTTTTCTTTCGTTGCTGACGACGCTTATTAATTTACCATATTAATCATTTAATAGTCAACACTTTTTAAAAAAATGCCAAAATAATTTTATCTTGGCATGATATAAAGCTTAATAATCACTAATGCTGCCACACCCGGTAAGCCTAACAAACTCGTTATTGCTGCTGTCCCCATGTTAATCGGGATATGAAAATCAAAATATGTCCCTACAACATTTACGATAAAAAGCAATGCTATTCCTAAAGTAACATGAAAAATCACCTTACCTATAAAACGTAATGGCTTAGAGGCAACACCAAAAACAAGAAAAATAAATACTAAAGTAAGAATGCCAACAATAATAATTGTAGAATTCATTTTTTCCTCCTTATGAATGACCTATACATCTATTTGTATGGGACAAGACAATAAAAAAGAACAGTTATCATATGCAGCATCTCTTTTATATAAACTAAATAAAACGATACCTCAGCATTTAACAAATAAAATAAAAAGGCCTGCTTAGAAAGCAGAACCTTTTACCATTGTTCCATTTTTACAGGACGACGCTTTGCTTCTTTCAACAAAAAGAAATATTTCGCCTCTGCTATTTTCAAAGAACAAATGACATCTTGAGACGGTTCTACACTTTGTTCGACCATTCTCTTCTGACGTAACCACTCATTCTTCACTTTTTCCAAAAGTACAATTAACTTATCGTCATACTCTTTACGCAATTTACCCTTTTTTTGAAAGAACATTTTCGTTTCTCCTCTTATACTTCTCTGCGACCTTCTAACGCTTTGGATAATGTCACTTCATCTGCATATTCTAAATCTCCACCAACTGGCAGACCATGTGCAATACGAGTTACTTTAATGCCTGTAGGTTTTAAGAGGCGGGAGATATACATCGCTGTAGCTTCCCCTTCAATATTAGGGTTTGTTGCTAATATCACTTCTTGTACCGTTTCATCATGTAGTCGCTTTAAGAGTTGCGGGATATTAATGTCTTCCGGTCCAATTCCCTCCATAGGAGAAATCGCACCACGTAACACATGATATACACCTTGATACTCTTTCATTTTTTCCATCGCGATTACATCTTTCGGTTCTTGTACGACACAAACAACTGATTGATCTCGATGTGAATCATTACAAATATAACAAGGATCACGATCAGTAATATGTCCGCATACAGAACAGTACGTTAAATCTCGCTTCGCATTTACAAGTGCTTTCGCGAAACCTAACACATCATCTTCTTTCATATCTAATACGAAAAATGCCAATCGAACCGCTGTTTTCGGTCCGATACCTGGCAACTTCATAAAACTATCGATTAGTTTTGATATTGGTTCTGGATAATGCATGTATCAATATCCTCCTAGAACATTCCACCTGGTAAGTTTAAACCTTTTGTAAATTTACCCATTGTAGAGTTTGAAAGCTCATCAGCCTTTTTAAGTGCATCATTTGTTGCAGCTAATACTAAGTCTTGTAGCATTTCGATATCTTCTGGATCTACAACTTCTTCTTTAATCTTCACTTCAAGAATTTGCTTGTGACCATTTGCGATAACTGTAATCATTCCGCCGCCAGCTGTACCTTCAACTGTTTTTTCACCAAGCTCTTCTTGTGCTTTCGCCATGTCCTTTTGCATCTTTTGCATTTGTTTCATCATGTTATTCATATTTCCCATTCCGCCACGCATCATAATTAATTCCTCCTAATTATTATTACTCTTTTATTTCAATGAGTTCTTGCCCTACTAATTTCACTGCCTCTTCTATAAGAGGATCTTCCTTTTTCTCTGGGCTTTCTTCAGACTCTCCACCTTCACGTTGTAAAAAGTCTTCACGGATTTTACCCCATTCACTTTTTGGAATGGCAATCATATTTAACCTTTTACTTAGCAATTCAAATAAAGCTTGTTCTACTGTATCCATAGCTTCTCGATTTTCGCTCGCCATCTTACAGTGAATCTCATATTGAAATGCTAAAACGTAAGTGTCATCTGAAGCTGCCACTGGTTCGCTATTTTCTAGTAAAACAGCAAACGCTACTTTGTTATATGATTTGAGTCTTCCTAACAACTCACCCCATACAGCTTTTAATTGTTCTAAATCTTGACGCTTCGCTTGTTTTAATACTTCATTTACACGTCCGACAGGAATCTTCATACTTCCTGTTCTTACCGGCTTTGGTGTTGCACGTGTCTCTCTTACTTCCTGTTGTACACCAGCTGGCACACCGTTCTTTTTAACTTGCTCTAACTCTTTCTCCAGTTGCTGCATCCTGTTCATAATTGCTTGCAAACGATCTGTACCATTTGCTTGCATCATAAACTGTTGACACAATTGCACCATAACAACTTCTAAGAAAATACGCGGATGATTTGTCCACTTCATTTCCTGTTGTCCCTTACTAAGGGTATGAATAATCTCATAGATCACTTCCGGTTGCATTTCTTCACTCAACTTACGGAATTGATCATCTACAATTACTCGTTCCAACATATGTTCTAGTTGCGGTGAAGTTTGATATAAAAGCATATCACGATAATAGTAAATGAAATCCTCCATAAAACGAACTGGATCCTTCCCTTTACTCATCATTTCATCTATGATTTGCAATGCTCTTGATACATCATTTTCACGTATGCATTCTACTAAATTGCCTAAGTATTGCTGAGAAACAGATCCTGTTACGGCCAATACATCTTCTGTCGTAACGGTCTCATCACTATAAGATATAGCCTGATCAATAAGACTAAGTGCATCACGCATACCACCTTCAGCAGCACGCGCAACAATTTGTAATGCCTCATCTTCCACTTGCGTACCTTCATTTGTCACGACCGTTGATAATCTCTCAACAATATCATTCACTGATATTTTTCGGAATTCAAAACGCTGACAACGTGAAATAATTGTAGGCGGGATCTTATGAGGTTCTGTTGTCGCCAAAATAAAGATAACATGTCCTGGCGGCTCTTCTAAGGTTTTTAAAAGCGCATTGAATGCACCCATAGAAAGCATGTGAACTTCATCAATAATGTATACTTTATATTCTACAGCACTTGGAGCATATTTTACTTTATCTCTAATATCTCGAATTTCATCTACACCGTTATTTGAAGCCGCATCAATTTCTAATACATCTGAAATGGATCCTTGTGTAATTCCTAAACAAGAAGGACATTCATTACAAGGTTCAGCTACCGGAGCATGTTCACAGTTAATTGCTTTTGCAAATACTTTTGCAATTGTCGTTTTTCCTGTTCCCCTCGGGCCAGAAAATAAATAAGCATGTGAAACTTTCTCTTGAAGAAGGGCATTTTGCAACGTTTTTGTCACGTGCTTTTGACCGACTACATCTTCGAACTTTTGCGGTCTCCATGTTCGGTATAACGCTTGGTATGACACGAAAATACGGCCTCCCTCAAAGGTTATTATCTCATTTATTATAACCCATTCTGTTTATAGATTCCAAAAGTTATTTTCTATACAAAAAACTCACCTTTGTATTAAGGTGAGTTTTGTATACATATATAACTGCCGTGCACCCTCCGTCGATTACGTACCATAAGCGTTACTCAAGCAGTTAGCTCGGTTCAGGCACTCCTGCGGCACACGAGAAGACCCGCTTATTGCTGCTTCCTTCCGGACCTGACAAGGTTCACGGGGTCCCGTTGCGCAGGACCCAAACGTCAACACCACTTACTTAAGGCAGACCTTACAGCAACATAACCTCGAGAGGGGATTCGGCCTCGCTAGAGCGGATTGCGAGTATAGGGCACCGCTACCTCCCCGCTTAGCACGGCAAAGTTAAAACCAATATTCGGTTGCCTTCATTAAAGGCATTATCAGTATAACTTGTTTCTTTATAAAATGCAAATACGTTAGTTCCCAGTATTCTTCTCTAATTTTTTTATTGCTTTTCTTTTTTTACGAAGCTCTCTAAAAAAGCTTGTTAACAACGTACCGCATTCTTCCTCTAGTACACCAGATACTACTTCACATTGATGATTGAAGCGTTCATCCGTTAAAAGATTCATCAATGTCCCTGCACATCCGCCCTTCGGATCACTTGCACCATATACAACTCGCTTCACTCGTGATAAAACAATTCCACCTGCACACATTGGACAAGGTTCTAATGTTACATACAATGTTGCATCTTCTAAACGCCATGTCCCTAATTTTTTACACGCCTCATCTATCGCTAGCAACTCAGCATGAGCTATTGATCTCTGCTCAGTTTCCCTTAAATTATGGGCAACACTAATTACCTCACCATCTAACACTATAACTGCTCCAATTGGTACTTCCTGTATTTCCTCTGCCTTTTTAGCTTCTTCTATCGCTAATTGCATAAAATAAATATCTTGATCTTGTTCCATAACATAGTCCTTTCATTACAAATAAAGTACACTTATTTCCATTTACTACACAGGGGATAACTTTTACAAATTCAATCCACCCTAAAAGAAAAAAGAGAGGGGATTACATATGAAAAATACCGCCTTGCTCATTATCGATATGATTAATGACTTTCAATTTTCCCACGGACCCATTCTAGCTAAAAAATGTGAAATTATAACAAACCCTATTTTACAATTAAAGAAAAAAATGAAATCCTTCGGCTGTCCTATAATTTACGTTAATGACCATTATCAACTGTGGAGATCTGATATCGACCAACTTATTACTCATTGTACAAATGAATATAGCGAAAACATAATCCATAAGATTGCTCCAAGTTCTGATGATTACATTTTTATTAAACCACATTATTCCGCTTTTTATGAAACACCTTTAAATTCATTACTAGGTTATTTAAAAATAGAAAATCTAATATTAACAGGGGTTGCCGGAAATATATGTATCCTATTTACAGCTAATGATGCTCATATGAGAAATTATACATTGTATGTACCAGAGGATTGTATCGCCTCTAACAACGACCAAGATAATATACATGCTTTAAAAATAATGGAAACTACATTGAAAGCAACTATAACATCATCAACCAAAATAAAATTTAATTAATACATATATCTATTTTCTAACTTTTTATATCAAATTAACCCGCTCGCTTCCCTCTTGTGCTACAATAATTCTGTTTTGTGTTTTTAGTAGTCACGGTAAATCACTGATTGAAAGGAGGAAACAGCGTGACCGGAGTACCATTTATCACGGTTGAAGGACCAATTGGTGTTGGAAAAACTTCACTTGCGAAGGAAATTTCAACTCACATGCAACTCCACTTACTAAAAGAGATTGTTGATGAAAATCCCTTTTTAGGAAAGTTCTATGAAGACATCGACGAATGGAGTTTTCAAACAGAGATGTTCTTTCTTTGTAATAGATACAAACAATTAGAAGACATTAACATAAAGTATTTGAATCAAAGGAAACCAGTAGTAGCGGATTACCATATCTTTAAAAATTTAATTTTTGCATCCCGCACATTAAAAGACTCCCAATATGACAAATACATGCAAATTTATCGTATCCTTACACAAGATATGCCTGTGCCAAATGTCATTGTTTATTTAACAGCTAGCCTAGAAACATTGCAAAAACGAATCGCCATGCGCGGAAGAGAATTTGAAAAAAACATGGATCCAAATTACTTACTACAGCTCACAAAAGATTATGAAACAGCAATGGATGCTTTTAAAAAAGATCATCCGGAAATACCAGTATTGAAATTTAATGGAGACGATATGGATTTTGTAAAAAATCCTGATGATTTAAACGTCATCCTATCTGCCCTTCAAAATACTCTCTTAAAGGAGTCGAAATAATAATGAATTTAAGGCAAAAATATGATATACCCAATGACGCAGTAATCACTATCGCCGGAACGGTAGGTGTGGGTAAATCAACTATGACAACTGCATTAGCTAATGCTTTAGGTTATCGCACATCATTTGAAAAAGTAGATTCCAATCCATATTTGGACAAGTTCTATGCGGACTTCACTCGCTGGAGCTTCCACCTACAAGTGTACTTTTTAGCAGAACGATTTAAGGAACAAAAAAGAATTTTTGAATATGGTGGCGGTTTTGTTCAAGATCGTTCCATTTACGAAGACACTGGAATTTTCGCAAAGATGCATCATGAAAAAGGAACAATGACGGAAACTGATTATGAAACATACAAAGGTTTATTTGACGCTATGGTCATGACTCCTTACTTCCCTCATCCAGACTTATTAATTTACTTAGAAGGTTCTTTCGATGATATTGTCGATCGTATTCAAGAACGCGGGCGCCCAATGGAACAGCAAACACCAATTGAGTACTGGAAAGAAATGCATGGACGTTATGAAAACTGGATTAACAACTTTAATTCATGCCCTGTATTACGCTTAAATATTAATGAGTACGATATTTTAAAAGATGGTGATTCAATCGAACCAATCATTAAAAAAATTGGCCATTTTTTAAAACAAACACGTAAACTTGTAAAATAAAAAACCCGTGCATATGCACGGGTTTTCCTATTAAATTACTTCTTCTTTGTTGGAGCAATAATTTCACTCTCAGGTTTTCCTGCGTTAATGCGCTGACGAACAGTACTTGTACTAATATCATATGCTTCAGCAATCTCTTTAACAGTCATTTCTTTCCCGTTAATTACTGCCGTTAATACTTTACCTGTACGTTTTGGAGCCGCCGCTTTCTTTACAGCTGCTTTTTTAACTTGTTTTGGCGCCTCTACTTTACTCGTAGCTTGTTTTACATCACAAGTACAACCACAAAGTTTACGGAATGTATCATCACTAATAATGCGTGATACGTTTGCACCACTGTTTAAAATTCTATTGTTCTTACAGACAGGACATTGTACATAATATAAAGTTTTTCCATCTAAAGGAAACGTTTGTATAATAAGATCCATGTTGACTCCTTTCATATCTATGAAGATAATCATCGGAATATGAGTGTGTAATAAGGACAAAATTACCTTACACCATACTTTATGATTGGTTTTAAAATAAAAACTCGTTACGTGTTGGTAACGAGTTCTCCAATCTCCACTTATATGCGCTGTTGTCAATTATATCTGGAGGAGGTAGAGGGATTCGAACCCCCGCGCGACTCTCGCCGCCTGTCGGTTTTCAAGACCGATCCCTTCAGCCAGACTTGGGTATACCTCCATATTGACATCAAATATAATATCAAAAGAAAAACAGTTAGTCAACCCTACTAAAATAAATTATGAGGAAAGGAAAATTTTACTTTCCCCTTCCTACATTACAGTACTGACAACGCTCATAATTACCAATCACTCATACCGATGAATGTTTAAATTTACTTAATAACTGTTTTTCCTCCCATATAAGGGCGAAGAACTTCTGGAATTATAATTGTACCATCTTCTTGTTGGTAGTTCTCTAAAATAGCTGCAACCGTACGTCCGATTGCAAGACCAGATCCATTTAATGTATGAACATGTTCTGGTTTTCCATTTGGCTCACGGCGGAAACGGATATTTGCACGTCTCGCTTGGAAAGCTTCAAAATTACTACAAGAAGAAATTTCACGATATGTGCCATAGCTTGGAATCCATACTTCAATATCGTATTTCTTCGCTGCTGTAAATCCTAAATCGCCTGTGCACATGCTCATAACGCGATATGGCAACTCTAATAATTGTAACACGCGTTCTGCATCATTTGTTAATTTTTCTAATTCTTCATAAGAATCTTCTGGTTTTACGAACTTCACAAGCTCTACTTTATTGAACTGATGCTGGCGAATTAAACCACGTGTATCACGACCAGCTGAACCTGCTTCAGAACGGAAGCAAGAGCTAAATGCAGCATATCTTATAGGCAATTGCTCTTTATTTAAAATCTCATCACGATGCATATTCGTTACAGGTACTTCAGCTGTTGGAATTAAGAAGTAATCTTCACTTTCAATACGGAATGCATCTTCTTCAAACTTTGGAAGTTGTCCTGTTCCCGTCATACTTGCACGGTTTACCATATATGGAGGTAATACTTCTTCATATCCATGCTCATCAGTATGAAGATCAAGCATAAAGCTAATTAAAGCACGCTCTAATCTTGCACCAGCACCTTTGTAAAATACGAAGCGGCTTCCTGTTACTTTCCCAGCGCGTTCAAAATCTAAAATTCCTAAATCAGTAGCAAGATCCCAATGTGGTTTTGGCTCAAAAGTAAATTCTTTCACTTCTCCCCAAGTACGTGCTACTACATTATCATCCTCTGTTTCACCAACTGGAGCAGATTCATGAGGGATATTTGGAATAGATAACATTAATCTTTCTAAGTCTTCTTCAACTGTACGAAGTTCGTTATCAAGATCCTTTACTTTTTCTCCAACCTCACGCATTTCTAAAATTAGAGCCTCTGCATCTTTCTTTTCGCGCTTTAATACAGAAATTTGTTGAGATACTTCGTTACGTTTACTTTTTAATTCTTCTGTCTGAACAAGTAGTTCTCTTCTTCTCGTATCAAGTTCTTCAAAACGGCCGAAATCAGTTAAATCTTCGCCTCTATGCTGTAATTTCGCTTTTACTTCTTCAAAGTTTGTACGTAAAAATTTAATATCAAGCATTATATACTCCTCCTTTTATTTTATAAAACACAAAAAACTCCCGTCCCTATATAAAGGGACGGGAGTTAACCCGCGTTGCCACCCTAGTTGAAAGCATTACCGCTTTCCTCTCAAGTAGAAATAACGGCTCTTCACCGGGAATGCTTACTAATCCAAAAGATATTCCACATTCCATTCCAGGATGGATTCACAAACTGTTTCTATCGATTTCCACCAACCATCGACTCTCTATAAGAAACGACATTTGTTACTATTTCCTATCAACACGCTTATTTTATAAAATTGTTACCATCAATTTACTATAATCTTATACAAGTTGCAAGTTACTTATACAACTTTTTTCATTTTCGCTTCTTTTACCATTTCAACAAAGTATGCTGTCACACGATGATCATCTGTTAATTCCGGATGGAATGAAGCAGCTAAAAACTGATCTTGTCTTACCGCTACCATTCGGTCACCATGCTTAGAAAGCACTTCAACATTATCAGCTACTTCTACAACATACGGCGCACGGATAAATACACCAATGAAGTCTTCACCCACGCCTTCAATTGAAAGCGCAGCTTCAAAACTATCCTTTTGGCGTCCGAACGCATTGCGCTCAACTGTAATATCCATAGCACCAATATGTGCTTCTTCATAGCCAATAAGTGTTTTCGCAAGAAGAATCATCCCTGCACATGTACCAAACATTGGTTTACCAGACTTTGCAAATGTACGAAGTGGTTCCATGAAAGCATACTTATCAATAAGACGGCGCATTGTTGTACTTTCACCGCCTGGTAAAATAAGACCATCAATCTCTTCAAGTTGCTCTATACGCTTTACAACAACAGCTTCTGCACCACTTGCTTCAACTGATTTTACATGCTCACGAACTGCACCTTGAAGACCTAGTACACCGATTTTCACCATTTTAAAGTTCTCCTTTAATTACCATCCACGCTCTTGCATGCGTTGTTCTGGTAATAACGTTGAAATTTCGACACCCTTCATTGCATTACCTAATCCTTTAGAAAGGCTTGCAATTAGTTCGTAATCTTCATAATGAGTCGTTGCTTCAACGATTGCACGTGCAAATTTCTCTGGGTTTTCTGATTTGAAGATACCAGATCCAACAAATACCCCATCAGCACCAAGTTGCATCATTAATGCTGCATCTGCTGGTGTTGCTACACCACCTGCCGCAAAGTTTACAACTGGTAAGCGACCAAGACGTTTAATTTCAAGTAATACTTCGTAAGGAGCGCCAGTATTTTTTGCATATGTCATTAACTCATCTTCACGTAGACTCGCAACTTGACGGATTTCTGCATTGACTTGGCGCATATGACGCACTGCCTCTACAATGTTTCCTGTTCCTGGTTCACCTTTTGTACGAAGCATAGATGCACCTTCTGCAATACGACGTGCAGCTTCTCCGATATCACGGCAACCACATACAAATGGAACTGTGTAATCACGTTTATTTAAATGGTATACTTCATCAGCAGGAGTTAATACTTCACTCTCATCGATATAGTCTACCCCTAATGATTCTAATACACGTGCTTCTACAAGGTGACCGATACGGCATTTTGCCATAACCGGAATTGACACCGCACCCATAACTTCTTCAACAATTGTTGGGTCTGCCATACGAGAAACGCCACCTGCTGCACGAATATCTGCTGGTACACGCTCTAATGCCATAACGGCAACTGCGCCTGCCTCTTCTGCAATTTTTGCTTGTTCAGCGTTAACTACGTCCATAATAACGCCGCCTTTTTGCATTTCTGCCATTCCACGTTTTACACGTTCTGTCCCTGTTACATTTGTCATGTACAAAAACCCCCCTAGGTGAATTGCTTTCCCCCGTTAAAGGCGAAAATTAAGAATACTCTTACATTCTACCACTAACTATCAGATGCTTGTCTACTACTTTTTCATAAAGTCGGTATGAAAAATAGGAATAAAAAAAAGCTCCTATCATGAGGAGCTTTTAAAACCAACCTTTTACTGTATCAACAGCACTATTCCACATGCCACTAAAGAATGAACCAATTCCGCGCATAGCACGAGTAAACCAGTTTGCTTCTTCTACTTCAGATGTTGTTACAAGATCCACTTGCAGTGACTTACCAGTTAAAAATCCAGGGTCGTTTGTATCTTTTGGCGTAATTACCATTTGAACAAGCGCAGCTCCTTTTTTAATAGGTGCTTCTTGTCCCTTGCTTGATTCTTTTAATTCCGTTTTATAAACATCTTTACTTCCTTTTGGCACTGGAAGTGAAATAGCTTGTTTCGTTTGAACTGCTACATCTTTATCTTTCGCATTTTCTACTCGTACTGTTTCTTGTCCTTTTACTGAAGAACCTTTTTTATACATTTGTTTTACTTCAAAGTTAGCAAATCCATAATCATATAGCTTCTTTGTTTCATCAAAACGTGCTGTATGAGAACTTGTTTTAATAACTACAGAAATAAAACGCATTCCGTTTCTTTCAACCGTACCAGTGAAGCAATCTCCTGCCTCTGGAGTTGAGCCTGTTTTTAGGCCGTCTACGCCATCATATTCTTTAACTAAGCCCTTTAACATCCAGTTCCAGTTCGACATTGCAAACTTCTCTTTTTCTGGACGGAATTCTTTTTTAGGGATTTTTGCTGTATCTAACACTTTTGGATAATCTTTAATTAAATGTTGTGCTAAAGTTGCAACATCCTTTGCAGACATTTTATTTTCTTCATCCGCTGTTGTTCCTTCAGGATGCATTCCCTTTAAATCTTTATTCGTTAAACCTGTAGAATTGACAAATTTATAATTTTTCAACCCTAGTTCTTTCGATTTATCATTCATCATTTTTACGAAGTCTACTTCTTTACCTGCAATTGCTTCTGCTAATGCAATTGTTGCACCATTTGCAGAAAAGATTGCCATTGCCTCGTATAACTCTTTTACTGTATAAGAGCCACCATTTTCTAATGCAACATTTGATAATGAAGCATCTTGTGAAACCTTATATGCATATTCAGAAACCTTAATTTTCTGGTCCCACTTAAGTTTTCCTTTATCCACTGCTTCGTGAACTAAATATTCACTCATCATCTTTGTCATACTAGCAATGGATAATAATTCATCTGCATTCTTTTGATATAAAATTTTCCCAGAATTCGCTTCTACTAAAATTGCCGCACCTGCTTCAATGTTTAAAGCGGCTCCTGTTTCAGCTGATGCATTGCTATATGGCATAAAAATGCTACAAGCTAGTGTAAGCACTGTTACCAAAGCAATGAATCTTTTGCAAAACATACCTTTCACTTTTGCTACCCCCAATATCTAAGTACTCACATAACCGTTATTCTAACATAATCAAAAAAAAATAGACAGAGATATCAAATCTCTGTCTATTTGTATATAAGACATTATAATGAGTAGTTTGGAGCCTCTTTTGTAATTTGTACGTGATGAGGATGACTTTCACGTAAGCCAGCACCTGACATACGAATGAATTGTGCATTTTCGCGTAAGAATTCTAAATCCTGTGCTCCGCAATATCCCATACCTGCACGTAAGCCACCAACTAATTGGTGAACTGTATCTGCTAAAGGTCCTTTATATGGTACTCGTCCTTCAATACCTTCTGGGACAAGTTTTTTATTGCCTTCTTGGAAGTAACGATCTTTACTTCCTTTTTCCATCGCACCGACAGAACCCATACCACGATACACTTTAAATTGACGACCTTGGTAAATTTCAGTTTCTCCAGGGCTTTCTGCAACACCTGCAAACATGCTACCTAGCATAACAACATGTGCTCCTGCCGCTAAAGCTTTCACCATATCACCAGAGTACTTAATACCGCCATCAGCAATAACTGGAATGCCGTGTTTACGAGCTTCTGTTGCACAATCATAAACCGCAGTTAATTGTGGTACACCAACACCGGCTACAACGCGTGTTGTACAAATAGAACCTGGTCCAATACCAACTTTAACTACGTTTGCACCAGCTTCAATTAGTGCTTTCGTTGCTTCAGCAGTAGCAACATTTCCAGCGATAATATTTAGTGATGGATATTTAGCACGAACTTCTTTTACCTTATCAATAACACCTTTAGAATGCCCATGTGCTGTATCAAGTACAATTGCATCTACACTAGCTTTTACTAATGCATCGATGCGAAGCATAGCATCCGCTGTTACACCAACTGCTGCTCCAACTAATAAGCGTCCTTGCTTATCTTTAGCAGAGTTTGGGAATTCAATTACTTTTTCAATATCTTTTATTGTAATAAGCCCTTGTAATACACCGTTATTATCAACAAGAGGGAGTTTTTCAATTTTATACTTTTGTAGGATCTTTTCAGCTTCTTCCAGTGTAGTACCAACTGGAGCTGTAATTAATTGTTCTTTTGTCATTACGTCAGAAATTTTGATTGAGTAGTCTTGGATGAAGCGCATATCACGGTTTGTAATAATACCAACTAATTTTCGCTCATCTAAATTATTTACAACCGGTACACCTGAGATACGATATTTTCCCATAAGATGTTCTGCATCATATACTTGATGTTCTGGAGTTAAGAAGAAAGGATCTGAAATAACGCCGCTTTCAGAGCGCTTTACTTTATCAACTTGCTCTGCTTGTTGCTCAATAGACATATTCTTATGAATAATTCCTAAACCACCCTGGCGAGCCATTGCAATAGCCATGTCAGCTTCTGTTACTGTATCCATTCCTGCACTAATTAACGGGATGTTTAGCTGTAAGCTTTCAGATAAAACTGTTTTAACACTTACTTCTCTTGGTAATATATCTGACCTAGCTGGTACAAGTAATACATCATCAAAAGTCAAACCTTCTTTAACAAATTTAGATTCCCACATAATTGTTCCCCCTATGATACCAGAAATTATTATTAGTAGCTTATCAATTGGTTAAAATACTGTCAAGGACGTATATATATGTTAGAATTTTTAGACAATAAAAGGAGCGTAATATATGCATCAAACATCTTGTACTTGGCAGCAGTTAAGTTTCTTTTTTTCATCTCAAAACGTACAACGTTATCTTGCCCGTTGTTACGAAAAATCCTCTATTCAGGATGCCGAAAAAAAAAGTTTTGAAAATTGTTATCCCTTTATTTATTACTTAGAACACGGGAAAAATTATTATGAATTATATAAGACAGCTCCATTTTCCATTCAACCAATGTTGTTATTTTATGGAATTAGTCAACTTTTTAAAGCATGCCTACTAACTATTGACCCTAACTATCCTGAATCCACTACTGTTTTAGCTCATGGCGTTACAACTCGCAAACGAAAAAAACAAGGGTATCAATTTTTAGAAGATGAGGTGAAGGTACAAAAAAACGGATTATTTACTCATGTTGCAGAACAACTGTTTCACATGAAACACTTAGAAGCAGAAAAATTTAACATGTTAGAACTAATGGGAAATATTCCAGAATTACAAAATTTATTTCGTTATAGTCAGAAAGGATCAACTTTATATAAAATCGATTCAACAATTAAAAATGAGCTCTCCTTTTCAGTCAACCTACTAGATCGATTACATATGACTAAAGAGAGATTTTCTCGTTACATTGAAACATCTTGTAAGCATTTATCAATACAGCACGTACCTGAGAAGACTAATGAATCGAATTTACTTTTTACGGCGCCCATTCAATCATGGAATCCTATGTACAGTACTCCTTTATACTATGAACATCTTACTAATACTTATTATTTGCCACTTACGACTGATCCTAGAAATCCTAAGCCAATATTACCTGAACTCCTCATTCATTATTTATTACTCTATAATTTAAGCATGATTTCTAGGTATGAAACAGATTGGTGGTATGACTTACTTGGCAGTTATAGTTCTGAAGATTATCCATTTATTTATCAATTTCTAAGTATTTCTGCTCAAAAAATCCCTTACTATATTTCAAATTTTTTATTAATGGAACCAAATCTATTTCATGGGAAATAAAAAAACACAAGTCAAATGACTTGTGTTTTTAC
>NZ_JBNLYC010000113.1:0-14662 GCF_050172015.1 Bacillus sp. GMa5/1
GTTTCTTTGTCTCTTCTTCTAAGACCTAATAATCCTGCTAGTCCTAATAAACCAAGCCAAGCCCAATTATTATTTCTATCACGATTATCATTTAAATCATTTGTTGTATTGACATTTCGAGTTCTCACATCATTATTAACTCTGTCTAAGTTATTGTCATTTACTCGAGTTGAAATATCAGTGTTATTCACTCTATTCATATTATTTCCATCGTATTCAGCTTGCGCAGATGTACCTAAAAACATAATAGATAGTGCTAAAACACTTAAAATAGATGATAATTTCTTTTTCATAACAATTCCCTCCTTTCTTAATCATTAATTTCTCCGGAGCATCTGTGTATTATTCATTTCACAATATCTAAACCAGTATAATAGGGCGCACATTTATTGAAAATAGAGTTGAATGATTGTTAATATATTATTGGATATATATTTCTCATAAAAATAAATGAATCAAACTTTGCTTAAAATGTTAATCCTAGTACAATTTATAGTATACGGACTAGCACTAAGGAGGTAATGAGATGCGGCAATTTGCAAAACCTACAATCGTCGTAAGTAAATGTTTAGAATTTGATGCTTGTCGATATAATGGAGAGATGATTCCAGATGTAACAATACGAAATTTGCAGCCATTTGTTACATTTATACCTGTTTGTCCAGAAGTGGAGATTGGATTGGGAACTCCTCGTGAAACGATACGAATTGTAGAAGAAAATGGTGAGAACAGACTTGTGCAACCGTCGACACGAGAAGATGTAACTGAAAAAATGGAGCAGTTTTCAAATGACTTTTTACAAACGATATCGGATGTGGATGGTTTTATTTTAAAGAATCGTTCACCAAGTTGTGGTACGCGTGATGTGAAAATTTATTCTGGTTTTGAAAAAGCGCCAGCAAAGGGAAAAGGATCGGGCTTATTTGGCGGAGCAGTAGTAAAAAAATTTTCGCATCTTCCTATTGAAGAGGAAGGCAGATTGTCGAATTTTATTATTAGAGAGCATTTCTTTACAAGACTATTTACAATCGCATATTACAAAATGATTAAACATAATAAAAATATGAAAGACCTTGTATCGTTTCAGTCGGACAATAAATATTTATTTATGGCATATAATCAAGTGAAACAAAAGGAATTAGGGCGTATAATTGCAAATCACAAAAATGAAAAGATTGAAGTTGTATTTGAAAACTATGAGAAGACTTTATATGAATTATTTATGCGCACCCCCCGCTATACATCGAATGTAAATGTATGCGAGCACATTTTTGGATACTTTAAAACAAAGCTAAAAAAACAAGAAAAAGATCATTTTATAGAACTGTTACAAAAGTATGCAGAAAAGAAAATACCACTTAGTAGTTTACTTACAATTCTAAAATCATGGGCCATTCGATTTGATGAAAAGTATTTATTAAGACAAACGTATTTCGAACCATACCCTGAAGCATTAGTAGAAATTTCTGATTCGGGAAAAGGTAGAGATTATTAAACAATAAATTACATAATTCGACACAAAATCTCCTATGTTGTTGTAGAACAATGTAGGAATTTTTTTGTGCATTAGTACAGAATCTGTTTTAAAATTAAGTTATGACAGAATTATAGCAATTGTCTAACTAATATTCTTGTCTTTTAAGTTGTTATGTTTGTAGTAGAAACTCGCACGCTGTCGAAACTCAATATTCGATAAGGGGTGTGTAGCGGAATGGAATTTACTCTAACTCGCGAAAAACAAATGATTAAAGAAATGGTACGTGACTTTGCTGAAAAGGAAATCGCACCGAAAGCTGTATATTATGACAAAACTGCAGAGTTTCCATATGAAACATTTCAAAAAATGGGCGAACTAGGATTATTAGGCATCCCATTCCCAGAAGAGTATGGAGGTTCAGGTGGCGATACTGTATCGTATGCGTTAGCAGTTGAAGAAATTGGTCGCGCTTGTGGTGGCACTGGTTTAAGCTATGCTGCAACAATTTCATTAGGTGCTTCTCCAATTTATTATTTCGGTACAGAAGAACAAAAACAAAAGTATTTAGTTCCAATGGCGTCAGGTAAAACATTAGGTGCCTTCGGATTAACGGAGCCGAATGCTGGATCAGATGCAGGTGGTACTCAAACGAAAGCGGTACTAGATGGCGATGAGTATGTAATCAGTGGTGAGAAGTGTTGGATTACAAACGCAGAGTATGCAAATACCATTATTGTAACCGCTGTCAACGGTGTTGAAGAGAATGGTAGAAAACGCATTTCAGCATTTATCGTACCTACTACTAGTGAAGGATTAACGATTTCTAGTCCTTACGATAAAATGGGCGTTCGTGCTTCTAATACTTGTGAAATCGTACTTGATGGTGTTCGTGTACCGAAAGAAAATATTCTTGGTGATGTAAATAAAGGTTTTAAACAATTTTTATATACACTTGATGGAGGACGTATTTCAATCGCAGCATTGGCAGTTGGTATTGCGCAATCAGCCTTTGAACGTGCATTGCAATATGCGAAAGAACGTCAACAATTTGGAAAGTCAATCTGTAATTTCCAAGCGATTCAATTTAAATTAGCTGATATGGCGACTGAAGTAGAGCTAGCACGCAATTTAGTACATAAAGCAGCTTGGTTAAAAGATAATGATAAACCTTTCGGCAAAGAAGCGGCAATGGCAAAACTATTTGCATCGGAAGCAGCAAGCCGTATTGCGAATCAAGCAGTACAGATTCATGGTGGATATGGTTATATGCGTGAATATGAAGTTGAACGACATATTCGTGATGCGAAACTATTAGAAATTGGTGAAGGAACTTCTGAAATTCAACGTCTCGTAATTGCTAGACATTTAGGATGTAGATAAAAGGGAGGAATCACTATGTTTCAAAAAATATTAATTGCGAATCGCGGGGAAATTGCTGTTCGTATTATGAAAACTTGTCAAAAACTTGGCATACGCACTGTTGCTATTTATTCTGAAGCAGATGAAAATGCCCTTCATGTGAAGATGGCAAATGAAGCTTACTTAGTAGGTGGACCGCGTGTTCAAGAAAGTTATTTAAACCTTGAAAAAATTATTGAAATAGCTAAGAAGACAAATGCAGAAGCGATTCATCCGGGTTATGGTTTATTATCAGAGAATCCGTCTTTTCCGGTTCGTTGCAAAGAAGAAGGTATCGTATTTATCGGTCCTTCAGAAGAAATCATTACGAAGATGGGAAGTAAAATCGAATCACGTATCGCAATGCAAGCAGCAGATGTCCCAGTAGTCCCAGGTATTACTACAAATATTGAAACTGCTGAAGAAGCAATTGAAATTGCAAAACAAATTGGTTATCCATTAATGCTTAAGGCATCCGCAGGCGGCGGAGGCATTGGTATGCAGTTGATGGAAACTGAGCAAACGCTCACCAAAGCGTTTGAAAGTAATAAAACAAGAGCGCAAAACTTCTTCGGTAACGGAGAAATGTATTTAGAGCGATATATAGCAGACGCGCATCATATTGAAATTCAGCTTTTAGCAGATACACATGGTAACACAGTGTATTTATGGGAGCGTGAATGTTCGGTACAGCGCCGAAATCAAAAAGTAATCGAAGAAGCACCTTCACCATTTTTAGATGAAGGTACACGAAAGGCGATGGGAGAAGTTGCTGTACAAGCTGCCAAAGCACTTGGTTATACAAATGCAGGTACAGTTGAGTTTCTTGTAGATGATCAGAAGAACTTCTATTTCTTAGAGATGAATACGCGATTACAAGTAGAGCATCCAGTGACAGAAGAAATTACGGGATTAGACCTTGTAGAACAGCAACTCCTTATCGCAAGTGGAGAGAAACTATCATTTACTCAGGATGATGTAAAACGTAGTGGTCATGCCATTGAAGCTCGTATTTATGCAGAGGATCCGAAAACATTCTTCCCATCACCTGGGAAAATTACAGATTTAACACTACCGTCAAATGTACGGATTGATCACTTCTTAGAAAATCATGTAACGATTACACCTTTCTATGATCCAATGATTGCGAAAGTCATTGCACATGGCGAGACTCGTGAAGAAGCAATTTCAAAATTACATGATGCTCTAGAGGAATTAAAAGTAGAAGGTATTAAAACGAACACACCAATGCTACTGCAAGTTTTGGAAGACGAAGTGTTCAAAGAGGGTATTTATACAACAGGCTTTGTAACGAAACAACTCGTTAAAAAATAAGATTTAACAATATTAAGGGGGAAAAAATGATGACGAAAGTATACGCATCGATGGCAGGAAACGTTTGGAAGATTGTTGTAGGAGTAGGAGATACAGTAGAGGAAGAGCAGGATGTCGTCATTTTGGAATCTATGAAAATGGAAATTCCAATCATTTCAGAAGAAGCTGGCACAGTTATGAAAATTAATGTGCAAGAAGGCGATTTTGTAAATGAAGGAGATGTATTATTAGAAATTGAATAGGGAGATATAGGGGGAAGCGAATTGAAACTACCTAATTTTGCTGTCATTAAAGAAGTCGGGCCACGTGATGGCTTACAAAATGAAAAAAAGATTGTTGGCACAAAAGATAAAGTAAAATGGATTCAACTACTTACAGAAGCGGGATTGTCGTATGTTGAAGTTTCCTCATTCGTTCACCCAAAATGGGTCCCTGCATTAGCGGATGCAAATGATGTATTTTCTGAGCTGAAAAGGGATCCCAATGTTACATATGCTGCGCTTGTTCCGAATCAAAATGGTTTGGAACGAGCTTTTTTGCAAAATGTAGATGAGGTGAATGTTTTTTTATCAGCAAGTGAATCTCATAATAAAAGTAATATTAATAAATCGATCAAAGAAGCATTAGTCGTAATTGAAGATATAACAAAACAGGCATTATTCGAAGGGAAAAAGGTAAGAGGCTATGTTTCTACTGTATTTGGATGTCCTTATGAAGGGAATATAAGTCTCGCAGCAGTTGACGAATTATGTAATCAACTATTTTCATACGGTATTTATGAAGTTTCTCTAGGGGATACAATCGGTGTAGCGAATCCATTACAAGTAGAACAAGTATTAGAACATCTATTAAAGAAGTATGATGCTTCGCAGTTTGCCATGCATTTTCATAATACGTATGGAATGGCTCTAGCGAATGTAGTTAAATCATTAGAATACGGTATTACAACGTTTGATAGTTCTTGTGGTGGACTCGGGGGCTGCCCTTATGCACCAGGAGCATCAGGTAATGTTGCCACTGATGACCTAGTACATATGCTCCATAAATTAGGAGTCCAAACGAATATAGACGAAGAAAAGTTATTGAGAGCTAGTCAATTTATTCAAAGTAAGTTGAATATCCAATTACCGAGTCATGTGTATAGAGCGCTTCAACATAAAACGATAAGTAGGTGAGAAGATGCTACAATTACAAAACATTTCAGTTGATTATGTAACACCTCACGTAGTAAAGATTTCGTTAAATCGTGCAAGACAAGCAAACTCATTATCTTTGGCATTATTAGATGAACTACAAACGATATTAACTCAAATAAGTGAAGATTCAAACGTACGTGTAGTTATTTTGACTGGTGCTGGTGAAAAAGCATTTTGTGCTGGTGCAGATTTAAAAGAGCGTGCCGGTATGAATGAAGAACAAGTTCGCCATGCTGTTAGTATGATTCGCACTACTATGGAGATGGTTGAACAATTACCACAGCCAGTTATTGCTGCTATAAATGGAATTGCACTTGGTGGTGGTACGGAATTAAGTTTAGCTTGTGATTTTAGAATTGCTGCTGAATCTGCAAGTCTTGGTCTTACTGAAACGACACTTGCAATTATACCAGGAGCAGGTGGTACACAGCGCTTACCGAGATTAATTGGTGTTGGTAGAGCGAAAGAATTAATTTATACAGGTAGACGTATTTCAGCGCAAGAAGCAAAAGAATACGGTTTAGTAGAATTTGTTGTACCAGCTAATTTACTTGAAGAGAAAGCGATTGAAATAGCAGAGAAAATTGCTAGTAATGGACCTATTGCTGTTCGATTAGCAAAAGAGGCAATTTCAAATGGTATTCAAGTTGATTTACATACCGGATTACAAATGGAAAAACAAGCGTATGAAGGTGTAATCCATACGAAAGATCGAATAGAAGGATTACAGGCATTCAAAGAAAAACGCAAACCGATGTATAAGGGGGAGTAAATATGTTAGACCAAAAACAACAATCTAATTCATTTGAAGAACGAGTTGAAACAATTAAACAAGGCGGGGCACCGAAATATCATGAGCAAAATAAAGCAAAAGGAAAATTATTTGTTCGAGATCGTTTAGCGCTTCTATTTGATAATGGCGAATATGTAGAAGATGCATTATTTGCTAACTGTGAACAAACAGGCTTACCTGCGGATGGCGTTGTAACGGCAATGGGTAAAATACATGGTCGTACTGCGTGTGTAATGGCCAATGATTCTACTGTAAAAGCTGGATCATGGGGATCACGCACAGTTGAAAAGATTTTACGTATTCAAGAAACAGCTGAAAAACTACGTGTTCCGTTATTTTATTTAGTCGACTCTGCTGGAGCACGTATTACAGATCAAGTAGAAATGTTCCCAGGGCGCCGCGGTGCAGGAAGAATCTTCTATAATCAAGTGAAGTTATCAGGTAAAGTTCCTCAAGTATGCTTGTTATTTGGACCTTCTGCAGCTGGTGGTGCGTATATTCCAGCCTTTTGTGACGTTGTAATGATGGTAGAAGGAAATGCATCTATGTATTTAGGATCTCCTCGTATGGCTGAGATGGTTATCGGTGAGAAGGTAACTTTAGAAGAGATGGGCGGAGCTCGTATGCATTGCTCTGTATCAGGATGCGGAGATGTTTTATGTAAGACAGAAGAAGATGCGATTAAACAAGCAAGACAATACATTTCATATTTTCCAAATAACTACTTAGAAAAGACTCCATTGGTTACACCTCAAGAACCGAAACAATTCGATAAAACGTTAGAACAAATCATTCCAGAAAATCAAAATGCTCCTTTCAATATGAAAGATCTCATTAATAGAGTTATTGATGAAGGTTCATTCTATGAAGTAAAAAAATTATTTGCTCAAGAGCTAATTACAGGCTTAGCACGTATTGATGGTAAGCCAGTTGGTATTATTGCAAATCAGCCGCGTATGAAGGGCGGCGTATTATTCCATGATTCAGCTGATAAAGCTGCTAAGTTTATTAATTTATGCGACGCATATCATATTCCATTATTATTCCTTGCGGATGTACCAGGATTTATGATCGGTACAAAAGTAGAGCGTGCTGGTATTATTCGCCACGGTGCAAAAATGATTTCTGCAATGAGTGAAGCGACTGTACCGAAGATTTCTATCGTTGTTCGTAAAGCATATGGCGCTGGTTTATATGCGATGGCAGGTCCAGCATTTGAACCAGATTGCTGTCTGGCATTACCGACAGCTTCTATTGCGGTAATGGGTCCAGAAGCTGCGGTTAATGCTGTATATGCAAATAAAATTGCAGCTTTACCAGAAGAAGAGCGTGCTAGCTTCATTGCTGAAAAACGTGAAGAGTATAAGAAAGATATTGATATATACCACTTAGCATCAGAGATGGTGATTGATGGTATTGTTCATCCAAACAATTTACGTGAAGAGTTAAAAGGACGTTTCGAAATGTATATGAGTAAATATCAAGTATTCACAGATCGTAAACATCCTGTATATCCAGTTTAAAAGCCCTATTTAGGGCTTTCTTGCTCAAAAAGTTAAGGAGGGGAAAACATTGAAACAAGCAGTTTGGTTTCCAACAGAAGAGTACAAGGAAAAAACACGTTTATATGGTTGGATGAAATCATTGGGATATGAAGATTATGAAACTTTTTATAATAAATCTATTGAGGAAACAGCTTGGTTTTGGGGAGAGGCAGAAAAAGCAGTAGGCTATCAATGGATGAAACCTTATACAGAAGTGTTAGATTTAGAAAATGGTACACCGTTTGCACAGTGGTATAATGGCGGAACATGTAACGTTGTAGAATCAGCTTTATCCCGCTGGCTTGCGGATGAAGAGACGAGAATACAGCCAGCACTTCAGTACGAAGGGGAAAATGGAACTTCAAAATCATTTACATATGAAGAGCTTGACCACTGGGTAAGCCGTGTTGCAAATGGTTTGAAACACGCGGGTATTGAGAAAGGTGACCGTGTAACAATTTATATGCCGATGATTCCAGAAACAGTTGTTGCGATGCTAGCTGTAATGAAAATCGGAGCAATTATTTCACCAATATTCTCAGGCTTTGCGTCTGATGCAGTTATGACACGTGTGCAAGCGGCAGGTTCAAAAATGATTATTACCGCAGATGGATTTTCACGTCGCGGTAAAATTGTTTCTTTAAAAGATGAAGTAGATAAAGCTTGTGAACATTGCCCAACTGTTGAAAAAGTTGTTATCGTTCGTCATGCAGGAAATGATTTTACACCACATAACTATGACTTTTCGTGGAGTACGCTAGAAAAAGAAAAACCATTCATACATGCAGAGGAAATGCAAAGTGATGATCCATTGATGCTCATTTATACATCAGGAACGACTGGTAAGCCGAAAGGAACAGTACACACGCATGCAGGATTTCCTTTGAAAGCAGCTTTTGATGCAGGATTTGGAATGAATATTAAACAAGGTGATCGTGTATTATGGGTAACTGATATGGGCTGGATGATGGGGCCGTTTCTATTATTCGGTTCACTCATTAATGGAGCAACGATGGTTATGTACGAAGGTGTTCCAGACTTCCCAGAAGCAGACCGGTTATGGGAGACAGTTGATAAATATGAGATTACTCATCTAGGTATTTCGCCAACGTTAATCCGAGCATTAATGGCAAAAGGTGATGAGTATGTCAATAAACATTCTTTAAAGAGTTTGGAAGTATTCGCATCAACAGGAGAACCTTGGAATCCTGATCCATGGATGTGGCTGTTTGAAACAGTTGGAAAAGGAAATGTTCCAATCTGTAACTACTCAGGTGGAACTGAAATCTCTGGTGGGATTTTCGGTAATGTTCTTATTAAGCCAATCGCACCGATTAGTTTTAACGCATCTTTACCAGGAATGGCAGCTGTCGTACTGGATGATCAAGGTAAACCAATTCGAGATGAAGTCGGAGAATTATGCTTAGAGAAACCTTGGGTAGGTATGACGAAAAGCTTCTGGGAAGATGATGAACGTTACGTGAACACATATTGGTCACGTTTTGAAAATAAATGGGTCCACGGTGACTGGGTCATTTACGATGGTGAACAATATATCATCACAGGGCGTTCAGACGATACGTTAAATATTGCAGGTAAACGTATTGGACCTGCTGAATATGAATCTATTCTTGTGAAACATAACGATGTAATTGAAGCTGCTGCAATTGGTGTACCTGACGAAGTAAAAGGTGAAGTTTGTCATTGTTTTGTAGTATTAAGAGATCATGTAACATTCACAGGAGAATTAAAGAAAGAATTAATGAGTTTAGTAAACTCTCATATTGGAAAAGCGTTGTGTCCTAAAGACATCCACGTTGTAGAAGATTTACCGAAAACACGTAATTCTAAAGTAATGCGCCGTGTTATTAAAGCAGCTTACTTAGGAAAAGAATTAGGTGATTTGTCTTCACTTGTAAATCCTGAAGTAGTTCCGTTTATTCAGGGGTTACAGTCTAGTAAATTATAAAGTTAGAAAGGATCTCTGTATAAATAGAGATCCTTTTTTATGTTTATAAAAAGAAAAGAAGTGAATTTGATGAAGAAGAAAAATTCTACTATTAGTGTTAAGTATGTTTTATAGTTTTAATCAAAATACGATATTATAGAATGTCTATTCAATGGGGGAATACTAATTTACAACAACAAGGTGGTGACAAAGCGTGACTGCTTATATGTCTGTTTAAACCTTTACGTGTTCATATATAAAAAGCTGACTATACTCAGTCAGCTTTTTATATATTACATTCTAGTATTTATCTCGCTATTTGTCAGGCAGTAATGCCCCCACCTAAAAATTCAGCGAAAGCAAGGAAGTAGGTGAGGGATCAACTTTCCGGAAAAGTCCGATTGGTTCCAAAAGACATATTCTTTCCGTTAAGTTGACATTAAAAATATTACCAGTTTTTTCTTTTACAATGGCAACAAATAAAGAAACATTTACAACGACACTTATTTCGTTTAGAACTCCAATCGTCATCACAATGACACTTTTCTTTAGATTTCCACCAATCATCATTACAATGCTTTTTCTGAGAACTCCAATTATCATCACAATGATGTTTTTCTTTAGATTTCCACCAATCATCATTACAATGCTTTTTCTGAGAACTCCAATTATCATCACAATGATGCTTTTCTTTAGATTTCCACCAATCATCACAACAATGCTTTTTCTGAGAACTCCAGCAATCATTTTTCCAGGACATTCATTTCTACCTCCTTTTAATAGTGTTCATATTATTCTATGTTTTAATAAAAAAATGGCTTGTTTATTAACCTACTATTTTATCTTTATATAATAGAGTGTTTTCTACTCGATATAGAGTTCATACAAACTATGCTAATTTTTAAGAGATAGTGGAGGGAACTATTACTAGTTATGGTATTTTTTAATAAACATTTGTTGAAGAAAGCGTTCTGATTACAAATAATATCTTATTTCGAGTACGCTTTTTTGAATGTATATTTCACAATAACAAAGGAAAAACCGCAAATAAAGTCTATGGATATGTGAGCTAATGGGAAAATCTAGTGCGTTTTTAAGAAGCGTCTTATTTAAAAGAAAAAAGGTTTGTTTTAGAAAGTGGTGTCTAAACATTAAATAAAGTAGGACTAAATTCACGGCCCCTCATTAAACAAGCTTTTAATTAGGGGAGGTCTGTTTTTATAATGAATAATGAAAAGAAAGTTTGGTACAATGGTTTGTTTTTTTCTTTTTATGTGTTTGCCTCGTACCCTTTTAAGCTAGTGGACATACTTTACTAATAGAAATGATTAGGGGGTGAGGTATTGGGTTCTCGATTTAATAATTGTAAAAAGAAGTGCACATGTAAACAGGATGATTGTTGGGAAGTATTCGAAGAGTGTAAAAAAGAACAGCATGAGAAATGTGATAATTCTTGTGTACAAGGAATTAGAGATGAACTTAAGAAATTAATTAATCGAACAGTTCAAATTAACACAGAGGGACGTACTTATGTAGGTACTGTTTCGTCTGTAAGTTGTGATGTAGTTAAGCTTGCGGCTATTCCTGGATCGGTTGGAGTAATTATTTCCATTTGCAAAATTGAAGCAATTTTCCCACCGGTTACAACGGTTACTGCTGACTTTGATTTTAATGGTATTGATGTAGCAAACAAAGCATAATTATGCTGCTTTTTTGTAAAGCCATTCACATGAATGGCTTTATTTTAATTTTATATAAAAGGAGAATATATTCTTTATATAGAAATAAGTTTGAGGTTATAAAGCATGATGTACGAAAGGAGCAAGGAAGTGATTAAACTAGAAAGCTTTAAGAAATCTGATTTTAAACAATTAATAAATTGGATTAATTCCGAAGAATTTCTAATACAATGGTCAGGAAATGCATTCACATTTCCTTTAGACGAACAGCAATTAGAGAAGTATATAGAAAGTGCAAATACACTCGCTTTCAAAGTGGTAGATGAAGAGACTTCAGACGTTATTGGACATATTTCGCTTGGGCAAATAGATAATATTAATAAGTCCGCTAGAATTGGAAAAGTATTAGTTGGTAATACGAAGATGAGAGGACGTTCTATAGGAAAACATATGATGAAAGCAGTACTTCATATTGCTTTTGACGAATTAAAACTACATAGAGTAACTCTTGGTGTGTATGATTTTAATACATCGGCCATTTCATGTTACGAAAAAATAGGGTTTGTAAAAGAAGGCTTATTAAGAGAGTCAAAAAGAGTAGGAGAAACGTATTGGAATTTATGGGAAATGAGTATGTTAGAATATGAATGGAAGAAGTAGCAACGATAGTAATTTATAATTATATTATGTTAACAAAGGGGTTTGGTGGGTATAGTGGATAATAAAACAAAAATAATTTCAATTGCAGCTGTTTCGGGGGGAGGTAAAACTACAATTACAGAAAGATTAAAGCATAAGTTTAAAAACTCAAAAGCTCTATATTTTGATAGTTACACATTTGATAAATCTCCTGCTGATATTTGTAAATGGATTGATGATGGGGCGAATTACGACGAGTGGGTATTAACACCATTAATTCATGATATTGAGCAACTTATACAAAATAATACCTTAGACTATATTATTGTAGATTATCCTTTTGCATACTTAAATAGTGAGATGCGAAAATTCATTGATGTAACTATATTTATTGATACGCCTTTAGATATTGCGATGGCTAGAAGGATTTTGCGAGATTTTAAGGAAGGTACAATAGATGAAATACATAATGATTTGGAACATTACATGACATATGCGAGAAAAGCTTATTTAGAGGCAATTCATACTGTTAAGCCGAATTCAGATATCATATTGGATGGTTCTTTATCTGTAAGTGAAATAATTAATCACGCTGTAGAGGAACTTGGCTGAAGAGAAGTGATTGTCAATGGTTAAATGTATAACAGATGCTGTTAGGTGGATAATTGAAGTAAGGGAGAGATAAATGTGTACACTTTATTTCAATATAATTGGCAAGTAAGAGATGATTGGTTTAAGTGGTGTGAACAACTTTCAGAGGAAGATTTACTTTGCAAACTGGGGGTATGTTAGAAACATTATTTCATATTGTAGATGTAGAGTATAGTTGGATTAGTGCTCTTCAAGGATAAGAAGATAGAGAACAGCAATTTAAAGATTATCAATCGATTCAAAAAGTGAAAGCGTTATTTAATTTATATAAACGAGAACTTGAAGTTTTTTTACAGTCATAATTATCTAGCCTAGAATGCTAGCACACTTAAAATAAGCCGTATAAAAAGTTAATCATTGTGTGCTTTGATTATATAATGTCGGCGAAATAAATAGTGTGAGGGACAACTATTCTAACAAGTATTTTATGTAACGTTCGTATATTTAAATTTTCTTGTAATTAATCGAATTCTAATTTTTTAGAAACGGATAATGAGGTATGGGTGGTGCTCTTTTTATTGAATAAAATGAGTTGATTTTTCGGAATTTCCTTACAATATAAAAATTAAAATTTTATTTGTTGTTAAGAAAATATATGAGGAAAATAAAAAAAGAGGGCTAATGCCCTCTTTTTCTTTTAATTTGGTAATTAATCACAGATTGGTATCCCGAGCACTCTTAGAGCTAATGCTACTTGAAGGGAAATCTCTAATCTAGCAATTTCAATACCAGCTACTGAAAGAACTAAAAAAGGTTGTCCGTTTACAAATACAACGCAACTATCCATAGTTAAACCTCCTTTCTAGTAATCTACTATAGTATATGAATAGAACTTTAAAATGTAATAGTTCAATTGTTGGATTTAATAGAATTAATAGATTAACCCATTTAAACTAAACAAACGAACACAATGAAAGGAAACAGAGATGGATGTATGCCTCAAAAAACATAGGTTTTAAGACATGTAATGGGATATGAAATTCCATCATATTGGTCAGCTGTCTGTATGGGCGAGGAAGTTAAACTTGCAACCAGTTTCAGCAAATTTGATTGGAAGAGGATGATAGAATTAAAAACCGACTTGCATCTTAAGCGCAAGTCGGTTTTATATATATAAGAAGATTTCTTAATTGAAATCCTCGGATTTTTTCTGACGTATATGTAAAAACATTAAGGTGGTAATGATTAAAAAAATCATTATAGTTTGTATAATTAAATTTTTAAACTGAAGTAATATTGTCCAAGATGTAAGGGCGTCTTTAAAAGCTTGGAGTGCAGAGTACGAGGAAGGATCAAAACCATACTGTAGCAACTTTTTTGTTTCAATAAATGAAATGTTTTCTTCATCTGCATCTAATATTACTGAAATTAGTCTAGTATCTCCAAGTTTTGCTGTACTGACAAAACTATAATTACCGTTAGTTGAAAAACTAGTTTGTAAGCCATCAACACCTTGAAGTTTAATGTTTTCATTAAGGGAATATATCATTTTATTCGTATTGAAAACCTGGGAATCTTTGAAGGTAAATTGGTAAGAGGTTAGTTTCGTAATATTCAATACATCTGGAAAATCTTTTACTAATCGTGCTGCTAGTTTAGCTGCATCTATTGCTGTTGTAGTTGATTGTTTATTTGTATCATTATTAATTCCAGTAGAGTTTAGAAATGGAGATGGTTGTAATAACTGTAGTTCTTTTGCTTTTTTATTCATTAATATTGTAAAGTTATCTTCATTTCCAGCAATGTGTTCTGCTAGAGCGAGTGCAGAACGATTATTCCCTGCCAGTAGCAATGCATGAAGTAAATCACGAACCGTTGTTTTATCATTCGATGTTACTTGTATAGGGCTTGTTTCTACTCGGAAAACTTCGTTACTTATTTGTACGAAGTCATCTAACTGTATTTTTCTATCATTTAGTTGCTCCAATACGATATATTCTGTCATTAATTTAGATAAAGCAGCTGATTGTACTGGAGTTTCTTCATTTTTTTTATAAACAAT
>NZ_JBNLYC010000114.1:0-14522 GCF_050172015.1 Bacillus sp. GMa5/1
TCTTCCGATCTAAATGAAACTACAAATTATTTTGTATTAGAAGAGATAGTGGAACCGAAGGCAATTGAAAAAATGAAAGAAGTAAGCGAAAAATCATATCATTATTTAAATATGAATCCACATTTTCTTATCATAAAAGCAATCAATAAATAGCTAGTAAAATAACTTTGTTTTACTAGCTATTTACAGTTTTACATTACATATTAGGAGACTTTAAAATGAATACGAAACGAAATAGAGTAGTATATGCACTATTTACTATAGTTGTTATTATTTTAGGTCTTAGCTCAAGAAAGTTTGCTTTTGCACTACCACATCTATTAAATGATTATTTAGGTGATGCATTATGGGCATTAATGATTTTCACTGGCTTTGGATTTTTGTTTCCTAAAACAGAGACGAAGAAGTTGGCTTTTATTAGTTTAATGTTTTGCTACGGAATTGAAGCGAGCCAATTGTATCATGCGGAATGGATAGATAGCATTCGTGCAACGACTTTGGGGGGACTCGTGTTGGGATACGGTTTTTTGTGGAGTGATGTAGTGGCTTATACAATTGGTGTTGGAGTGGGAATACTGTGTGAGGTTATTTTTCGGAAGAAATAAGAATTGTAAAAGGGGTATTTGTAAATGGAACAAGCACTGGAAATTGCAAAGCTTTGGTTTCGAAATGAACATGTCACAGCTACTGTAATGCAACCAAAAGTAGCGAAGGTTTTATGCAAGAATAAAGAGTACATTTTAAAGAGAACGGGATCGATAAAGCAACTTCTAGTTGAATTCGATGTTTTGAAGCAACTGTATGAAAAGGGAATTAAAGTACAGAGAGTAGTAAAGACAGAAAATGATGAACAATATGTATTATATAAAGAAAAATATTATTGCTTATATGAGTATGTTGCCGGAAGTGTTTTAGAAATAAAAGATACGAATAAGCTGGAAAGGCTAGCAAGTACAATTGGAGAAGAAATAGCTAATCTGCACAAAGCATTACATTCGGTGAATAGTGACCATGAGTTAATAAAAAGAGATTTATATAAGATGGTATTTGAATGGGCTATACCGATTTTAGAAAAGAATGAGTATGTTCATCGAGAGGTAATTCAAAAGATGGAGCGAATGCACGCAGCTTTCAAGGAAACGGTCCATTCATTACCGAGACAAATTATTCATCGTGATATGCATCTATCGAATGTAATCTTTAAAGATGATAAACTGGAAGGGTTTATAGATTTTGAGATTTTAGAAAATAATGTAAAAATATTTGATTTATGTTATTGCTGTACAAGTGTATTAAGCGAGCTATTTAGTAATGAAAGATTAAGAGGGAAATGGTTACATATCGTTAGCAAAGTCTTTGAAGGTTATTATAAACAAAATGATTTAACGAAAGAAGAACTAAAAGCTATTTGGTATGTTATGCTTTCAATTCAAATTATCTTTATTGCTTATTTTGTCCAGTTACCAGATTTATTAAAGTTAAATGAAGAAATGTTCTTCTGGATTTTTGCTAATAAGGAAGCTATTGAAGAAGTTATAGAATGTATCGTAAAGGTATGAAAAAAATAATATTAATTGGTTCTGGTGGTTCAGGAAAATCTACATTAGCAAGGCAGTTAGGAAATAAATTAAATATTAAGGTGCATCATCTTGATGCATTATTTTGGAAACCGAATTGGGAAGGTGTTCCGAGAGAAGAACAAATAGCAGTTCAAAATAACTTAATTAAAGATGAGAAGTGGATTATTGATGGGAATTATGGCGGGACGATGGATATCAGACTGAATGCAGCTGATACAATTATCTTCCTTGATATTCATAGAACAATTTGTATTTATCGTGCGTTTAAAAGAATTGTAAAATACCGGAATAAAACAAGACCAGATATGGGCGCGGGATGTGAAGAAAGATTTAATTTGCAATTTTTTAAATGGATATGGAAATATCCTAATGCTAAACGACCTACAATTTTAAAAGGGTTAGAGCAATTGTCCGAAGAGAAAAAGGTTATTGTTTTAAAATCTCCAAATGAGGTTCGGAAATTTTTAGAGCACATATAATAATAGAATGTGACACAACAATTTTTTTTGGATCTTACCGATTAGTTTAATTAAACTAATCGTTTTTTATTATGAAAAATTTAACGCTTTTTGAAAATTGTATTTTGTAATGAGTATATGACTATAAATTCATATAAAATGAACGTTTGGAGGAATAGAAAATGACTAATGATTTAATTCAAACAATCGATTCATTAATGGTAAATATTCCAGCTGGAGAGGTAGTATTAAGAGATGATCGAATAAAAAAAGAATGGCTAGTACAAATTCAACCATTTCTTCTTGCAAAGTATGCTGTAACAATCGAACTATATGATGCTATTACAAATAGCACATTAAATAATTTTGAAAAAAATCATAAACCAGTTGTAAATATTTCATGGAACGATGCCATTGCGTTTTGTAATGTACTTTCAAAAATAGCGGGATTAAAAGAATATTATTCTATTAGTGATGGTGGTCAAATTGTGAAATGTAATTTAGATTCAAATGGCTACCGATTACCATGTGAGGCAGAGTGGCAATATGCATGTAAAGCAAGTACAACCGGATATACATACGGGAAACTTCATGATATAGCGTGGTATAATGAAAATTCAAATGGAGAGATTCATGACGTTGGCCAAAAAGAACCGAATGCATGGGGACTTTATGATATGCTAGGGAACGTTTGGGAATGGTGTTATGATTTGTATGATGAAACAGTGTACGGATCATACCGCATTTTTCGTGGTGGTAGTTGGGCTGAAACAGCGAGAGGGTGCGGCGCTACTTGTCGTCGTCGAAGCCATCCTACATTTCATATAGATGATCTCGGTTTTAGACTTGCTAGATCAATTTAGTAGGAACATGATACGAACAACTAAGAAAAGAGTATGGAGAGAATCCGTACTTTTCCAACATAGAAACGATTTAACGTAAGGAGTGTTTATTATGGCGCGTGTTTTATTTATTAACGCTGGATCAGAAGGACATATAAATCCAACTTTACAAGTTGTAGAAGAATTGATTTCTCGTGGTGAAGAGGTCGTTTATTTTTCAATAGAAGCTTTTAGGGAACGAATTGAGAAGACAGGTGCTACTGTACGAACGATTGACGATCAAAAATTTATAAAAGCGTTTCTATCTGGAGGCAGAAATTATTTACAGGAAAGAATAAACGGTCTTCTACATACAGCAGATGTTGTTATACCTAGTGTTCTAGAACAAATTGAAGGTGAACATTTTGATTACATAATTCATGATTCTATGTTTGGCTGTGGGCACTTAATTGCTCAAATTCTTAAATTGCCATCTATAAATTCATGTACATCTTTTGCGCAGGATGAAAAATCTTTTGAGCAAATGTTAGGTCATCTGTCAAAAAATATCCCAGTAGAAATTCATGATAAAATACAGAATGATTTTCAAAACTTAACGAAGGGAATTGCTGAAAAATATGGTGTTGAAATAAAATCATCGTATGAAGTTTTCTGTAATCCTGCACCTCTTACTATTGTGTATACAATTAAGGAGTTTCAGCCTTTTGGTGATACGTTTGATGAAACATATAAATTTGTAGGACCATCTATCTCTGCACAAATGAAAAACAGAGACGTTGATTTTACTTCAATTGAAGAAAAAAGTCCGATTTATATTTCATTAGGTACTGTTTTTAATGAAGCGATTGACTTTTATAAACTGTGTATGAAGGCCTTTGAGAATAGTGAGCATACAATTGTTATGTCTATTGGTAATAAAACAAAAATAAGTGATCTAGGCGAAATCCCTAAAAACTTCATTGTGAAAAACTATGTGCCTCAAACCGAACTGCTTACTTATACGAAACTATTTATTACACACGGCGGGATGAACAGTACGCATGAAGGATTATATAACGGGGTTCCGCTCGTTGTAATACCGCAAAGTGCAGATCAGCCAGCAATTGCAAAGCAAGTGGAGAGTCTTGGAGCAGGAGTTCAATTACATATGAATGAATTAACCGTGGAGAAATTGCGTGAAAGTGTGGAGTTAATTTTAAATAACCCTTCATATAAAGAGGCTGCTTTGAATTTGAAGGAATCATTCCGAACATCGGGTGGATATAAGGAAGCTGTTGATGAAATTTTTACATTTGTAGGTCAGTAATAAATATAAAGTTATACATGAAAAAAGTGTCTATATTAAATGATATAGACACTTTTCTGTTGTAGGAAGAGAAGAATTGTTTAAATGGAAAAAATGAAAATACTAAATGTGAATTTTGAGAACTAAGTCTACAATTTCTGCTGCACACTTTTATTTTATCCCGTATTAACCGACCGTAAAAACCCAACTAATTAAAGTTTTAATTTATGATTTCAGGATGTGGTTTTATATGTTAGTAATAATTTCACTGTTTCTGCACAACTTCTGCACATGCTTAGGCGAGTTCTATGTCATGATATATTCATAAAGTGAAATATTTCACAAGGAAAAAATATATTTTCACTGCGGTGTATGCATAATTAACACATACATCGGTACAAGTTTGTCTCTTGTTATTCTTTTACATCAAAGCCCACATTCCACTACAAAGTATAACAAGAAGGGGACATGAACATGAATAATCGATTTTTAAAACAACTACAAAATATGAAAATGAACAAAAAAAGTTTAGGAGTTGTAGCATTAACAGCTGGAATTATTAGTACGACACTTATTCCTCAAAATGCTTATGCGCACGGTTTTGTTGAAAAGCCCGGTAGCCGATCCGCTTTATGTAGTCCAACTTATGGTGCGCTAAATGTAAACTGTGGAAGTGTTATGTATGAACCACAAAGTTTAGAAGCTCCAAAAGGGTTCCCACAAGGTGGTCCAGTAGATGGACAAATTGCTTCAGCAGGCGGAAAATTTGGTGGTATTTTAGATCAACAAACAGAAAATCGTTGGTTTAAAAATACAATCACTGGTGGGGAAAATACATTTACTTGGAAGTATACTGCGCCTCACTTAACGAGTAAGTGGCATTACTATATTACTAAAAAAGGATGGAATCCAAATAAAGCGCTAACAAGAGCAGATTTCGAACCAATTGGAACTGTACAACATGATGGTTCTGCAGCTTCAAATAATTTAACTCATAAAATCAATGTACCTACTGATCGTAGTGGATATCATGTGATTTTAGCAGTATGGGATGTAGCTGATACAGCAAATGCATTCTATAATGTAATTGATGTTAATCTTATTAATGATGTGAAACCAGACATAGAAGCACCAAGTATTCCAAATGGACTTCAGACGCAAAAAGTAACAGCGAATAGTGTAGAACTAACATGGAACGCTTCTACGGATAATGTAGGGGTAAAAGGATATCAAATCTTCCGTAACGGAGAGATGATTGATACAGTACCAGGGACTCATTTTATTGATAAGAAGTTACAACCAAGTACAGAATACTCTTATACTGTAAAAGCAATTGACGCAGCTGGCAATGTATCGACAGAAAGTACAGCGCTTACAGTAAAAACGACAGTTGAGACTCCTGATACAGAAGCACCAACACAACCAAAAGGATTACATAGTATGGGAACGACAGCGTCAAGTGTGGATTTAATGTGGAGTCCATCTGACGATAATATTGGTGTAGACCATTATGATATTTATAGAGAAACAGAAGGATCAATGAAAAAGATTGCAACATCCAATACAACTTCTTATTTGGATAAAAATCTGCTCGCTAATACTACTTATAAATATGTAGTGAAAGCTGTTGATGTAGCTGGAAATGAATCCGTACAGAGTGATATATTCACAATTACTACAAAAACCGAAAGTGCTTCATATGAAGCGTGGGATGCAAAAAAAGCATATAAAAAGGGAGATAGAGTTCTACACGAAGGAAAAGTATATGAAGCAGTCCAGAGTTATCAAGGAAATGGTGATCCAAACTGGATTTATGCATTATCATTATGGAAAACAGTGTAAGCTTTACTTAGGTATGAACTAAGAGATGATGGGCTTTGATGCAAAAGGTAATCTTAAGAATTCACTTTTCTATTAATAAAAAAGGGTAGTGTATGAATACATAAGATTCATATACTACCCTTTTTATTATGATAACATTTTCGTCATAAGTATGTGCGGAATGCCATCTTCCATAAATATATCAGAAGAAGTTTCATAGTCTAATTTTTTATAAAATCCTTCAGCTTGTGTTTGACCGTGTAGTTTAACTTTCGTAACTTGTTCGTTACGAGCAAGTTCTTCTAACGTTTGAATGATGACTTTACCTAATCCGTATGTACGATAATCTTTTAAAATACAAATACGTTCTAATTTTCCGACACCATCAACAAATCGTATACGACCTGTGCCTACAGGAAGTTCATGATAATAAACTAAAATATGTTTACATTGCTCTCCGATTTCATCGAATGTATCGAATTCATCTGCAAGAGGGACACCTTGTTCTTTTACAAATACTTCTTTTCGAATATGAAAGGCAGTTTCTAAATCAGCAAGTTCTGTTATAAGTTTGGATTGCAAAATGTTCAGTCCTTTCTAGTGTAATCAGTTTGCGTTTTCCTAGTATATCATAATAAAGCACTATTAAGAGAAGAAGAACATACTAAAAAGCCAACTTTAAAAAGTTAGCTTTTATTACAATTTCTTTATCCCATTTTTAGTACCAATAATTGCTGTACTCGTCATACTTATAAACAACCCTGTTTCAACTACACCAGTAATCATTTTTAATTGGGTGTGCAAATGGGCAGGATTAGAAATATGATTAGGGAATATACAATCGATAATCATGTTATTGTTATCGGTTATATAAGTTTCATCATTTTTCAAACGTAATGTGGTTTGACACCCTAAAGACTGAATTTTATTTTCGGTTTGTTTCCATGAAAAAGGGATGATTTCAACAGGTAATGGAAAATTACCTAAATGTGTTACAAATTTCGATTCATCAGCAATGATAATTAGTTCTTTAGAGGAAGAGGCAACGATTTTTTCACGAAGTAATGCACCACCACCGCCTTTTATAAGTTGTAAATTTGAATCAATTTCATCCGCTCCATCAATTGTAAGATCAAGGCTTTGTACGTCGTTTAACGAAATTAGGGGGATATTTAGTTGCTGTGCTAATGCTTCAGTTTCCTTTGATGTCGGTACAGCTTGAAATGATAATCCTTCTTTTACACGTTCACCTAATTTTTGTATTGTCCAATATACAGTAGAACCTGTACCAAGCCCAATTTTCATGCCATCATTTACAAAGTTAGCAGCATATTCGCCAGCGAGCTGTTTTAAATTCATCACTTTACTCCGCCGGGCGTGGCCCAGCATCAAGACCTGAATTTTCAACTGTAAGTACCGGACGAACGACTATATCTTTATGTACACGCATTTGACAAGATAATCGTAAATGATCTTCAATTCCTTTTTCCGTCATTGCATGTTTCTCATTCGCACTCGCTTCACAGAAATCACCTGCTAGTATTTCTACTCTACAAGTTGTACAACGTGCATTCCCGCCGCAACGATGAAGAATGTTGACACCGCTATCCTCAATTGCTAATACTAACTTTGTTCCTTCTTTCACATCAAAAGTTCCCGTACCTTCAATTGTTAATTTTGGCAAATTTGTTCCTCCTCACGTAAAATTGTACATAACATATTTATGACCGCGAATTATTGAACATAAACATTATTTTTTTATATCCCCGTAACTTTTTTTAATGTTGAATCGTTTATTAAGTAAGCGCTGAAAAGGAGTGGTTATTTTGTGCACAAAAGTAACTCATGTTTTAAAGAATCATATCAATACGAATCATTCAAATATAAACTTTTTAATTGAACAATATGGAGAGTTAAAAAGATACTGTACTTTTTTAACGAAAAACAAATGGGATGGGGAAGATCTCGCCCAAGAAACAGTGTGTAAAGTGCTTCAAAAATATAGAAATAAAGATATTTGTATGACACTCGTCTATAAAATAGCAAGAAATCGTTGGTTAGATCAGATGAAGTCTAAGTCTGTTCATGAAAAAATAAGAGAACAAATCACATTTGAAGAACCACATGAGAACATTGCAGATTTGCATGAAATGGTAGGGAAAGTATTGTCTTCATTAAATGTACAGCAATCCGCAATTTTATTATTAAAAGATGTTTTTCAATATAGTATCGCTGATATTGCTAAAGTGTGTTCTGTATCAGAAGGTGCAGTGAAAGCTTCTTTATTTCGGAGTAGAAATAGGCTGAAAACTGTAAGTGAAGAAGGGATTGAGATAGTCGAATTCACAGAGGATATTGAAGTTGTTGTAACATCTATTCGTGAGGAAAGACCGGAATTATTAACGAAGCTTCTTCCGACAATAGATTTTACTAAGTTACCATCTAAACAGCCAGTCTTATTATTTAATGTGAAAAACCCTTCTTCCTACAGTTATATGCTTTACGCAGCATAACAAGTATTGGAGGGATTTAAAATGAATGCAATTCCATATGTAGTAGAACAAACAAAATTAGGAGAACGTTCCTATGATATATATTCAAGGTTATTGAAAGACCGCATTATTATTATCGGCTCAGAAATTAATGATCAAGTAGCGAGTAGTGTCGTAGCGCAATTATTATTTTTAGAAGCAGAAGATGCAGAAAAAGATATATTCTTATACATCAATAGCCCTGGCGGTTCAACGACAGCAGGTTTTGCAATATTAGATACGATGAATTTAATTAAACCAGATGTGCAAACGCTATGCATGGGCTTTGCGGCATCATTCGGTGCATTGTTATTATTATCAGGGGCAAAAGGAAAACGGTTTGCTCTCCCTAACAGTGAAATTATGATTCATCAGCCGCTTGGTGGTGCACAAGGGCAAGCAACAGAAATTGAAATAACTGCGAAAAGAATATTAAAGTTAAAGCATGATATTAATAAAATGATTGCAGAAAAAACGGGGCAACCGATTGAAAGAGTAGCACATGATACAGAAAGAGATTATTTTATGACTGCAGAAGAAGCGAAGGCATATGGGATTGTAGATAACGTTGTTACGAAAAAATAAGTTAAAAACAGGCTAGAGGATATGCTAACCCTCTAGCCTATTTTTATTAATCTTTTATCCATTCATCAACTAGCGCTTGATTCTTCTTAATCCATTTTCGCGCCGCTTCTTCGGGATCTTTCGTTTTATTTAACTCGACCATTAATGTACCAAGCTGTTCATCGTTCATCTTCCATTTGTCAAAGTATTTTATGATATCCGGATGGTCTTTTTCGAAACCTTTACGAACAGAGTAATAAATGTCATCTTTTTCACCATATACTTTCTTAGGGTCTTTTAAATATTTTAAGTCAAATTCTGAAAAGCCCCAATGCGGATTCCAAAGCGTAACAGCGATTGGTTTCTTTTTCGTATATGCTTTCTTTAGTTCACTCATCATCGCAGCTTCAGAGGATTGGACAAGTTTTAGTTTTATATCATATTCTTTCATTGCTTTATTCGTTAAATTCATAAGACTACTACCGGGTTCGATACCGACAATTTTATTCTCTAGTTCATCTTTATGAGCATTTAAATCTTCGATACTGTTTATGTTTTTCATATAAGAAGGGACGACTAAACCTAGTCCAGTACCTTCGTACCATTTTGATTTTAAGACAATATCATCTTTATAACGATCGTTTAGCGGTTTATCTGTAACTGGTAGCCATACTTCTAAATTCGCATCAACATCACCACGAGCGACACCAGTCCAAATTGCGGCTTTTTCTAAATACATGAGCTCAACTTTGTAGCCTTTTTCTTCTAATAAAACTTTCCACATGTTTGCGGTTGCAATATTTTCTTTCCAACTTGTTACACCAAGTTTAATTTTTCCTTTCGAATTTGCATTTGTTGCATTACATGAAGTGAAAATCATAGTAATAAATAATGCAAGGCATATAAACCAAATTTTCTTTCGCATCGAAAACCTCCTAAGTAACGTTTGCCTTATAAAATAAATGTATAAGTAAGCATTCTTATTATGAACGGAAACGAGAATTTTAAAGAAATCTTATGAATGTCATTTTTATGTAATATTTCTTGGTAAAATCGCAACACTATGTGAATAGATGGGTAGAAAAGGAGTAGTGACATGGATAATACAAAGGTGCGTGTTGAAAACGTAACAAAAGTATTCGGGAAACATCCGCAAAGGGCCCTTTCCTTATTAAAAGAAGGAAAAAGTAAATCGGAAATTTTAAAAGAGACAGGAATGAACGTTGGGGTGAAAAAAGCAACGTTTGAAGTTTACTCTGGAGAGATTTTCGTTATTATGGGTTTGTCTGGTAGCGGGAAATCTACGCTAGTTCGTATGTTAAATCAATTGATTAAACCAACTGCAGGTCATATATACATAGATGGTGAAGACATCGCAACGATGGGAAAAGAAGAGTTACGGAGAGTAAGAAGAACGAAAATGAGTATGGTATTTCAGAAATTCGCTCTATTTCCGCATCGTACAGTTATACAAAATGTTGCATATGGTTTAGAAATACAAGGAGTTCCGGTTGAAGAGCGAGAGAAAAAAGCGTTAGAATCGCTACAGTTAGTAGGACTCGATCATCATAAAGATAATTACCCAAGTCAACTTAGTGGTGGTATGCAACAGCGCGTTGGAATCGCAAGGGCACTAACGAATAATCCAGATGTATTACTAATGGACGAGTCATTCAGTGCATTAGATCCACTTATTCGAAAAGAAATGCAAGATGAATTGTTAGAGTTACAAGATAAAATGGAAAAAACGATTATATTTATTACGCATGATTTAGACGAAGCGCTTCGAATTGGAGATCGTATCGCATTAATGAAAGATGGAGAAATCGTCCAAATTGGAACACCAGAAGAAATTATGATGAGCCCCGCTAATGAATTTGTAGAAAAGTTTGTTGCGGATGTGAATTTAGGAAAAGTAATTACGGCGGAGTCTATTTTAAAACGACCAGAAACTTTATTAATTGATCGTGGACCTCGTGTAGCCCTTCAAATTATGAGGAATGCAGGTGTTTCAACTGTATATGTTGTAAACAAAAAGTATGAGTTTTTAGGTATATTAACTGCGGATGATGCGAGTAAAGCAGTACAAAAACAGTGGCCGATTGCTGATTTATTACTTAATGATATTCCGCATGTGTATTTGGATACTTTACTGGAAGAGACATATGCAAAAATGGCAGAGATGAAATATCCGTTACCAGTAATCGATGAGAAGAAAAGGCTAAGAGGAATTATTAAACGTGAAAGTGTCATTCAAGCTCTTGCAGGAAACATTGAGGAAGAGGTGAAAGACGATGAATAGTATACCGCGGATTCCATTAGGGGAATGGGTCGACTCATTTGTTGCAAGTTTATATGAGCACTTTGAAGGCTTATTCCGAGGATTCTCTTATATTATTGGCGGATTTGTTGATTTACTCACTAATTTTTTAACAATAATACCCGCCATATTGATGATTATTATCTTATGTTTCCTCATTTGGTACACAACGAGGAAATTATCTTTAGTCATTTTTACGCTTATTGGATTATTATTTATTTTGAATATTAACTACTGGGCACAAACGATGCAAACATTGGCACTCGTACTTACGTCTGTTATTATTTCAATTATTGTCGGAATTCCAATTGGTATATTAGCATCTCAAAATGAACGTTTCTCAAAATTTTTAAAACCAACATTAGATTTTATGCAAACAATGCCTGCATTCGTATACCTTATTCCAGCGATTACATTTTTCGGAGTAGGTGTAGTACCTGGAATTATTGCATCAGTAATCTTTGCAATGCCACCGACAATTCGTTTTACTGACTTAGGAATTAGACAAGTTCCAGAAGATTTAATTGAAGCAGCGAATGCATTTGGATCCACAGCATCACAAAAACTATTTAAAGTACAATTACCACTTGCAACCGGAACGATTATGGCTGGTGTGAACCAAAGCATTATGCTTTCGTTATCGATGGTTGTAACAGCATCACTTGTAGGAGCTCCAGGACTTGGAGTTGATGTATATCGCTCTGTAACACAAGTTAATATCGGAATGGGATTTGAAGCTGGATTAGCTATCGTAGTAATCGCAATTATATTAGATCGAATTACACAAGGGTTCCATACGAAAAGAAAATAATGAATAAAAAACACACTTTTATAATACAAAGTGTGTTTTTTATTGCATCCAGATCACATACGAACGATAACAGAACCTCCAGCTGGCGCACAAACTTGGTTTTTTGTTGTTCCATTGATTTAATTAATTGATTATTTTCCTCGATTAATGAGATTAATTTAGTTAATTGATTTTCAAGACTTGCAATACGCTGCATCATATATTGTGAATCATGATGCAATGTATTCCTTGCGGGATGAGGGGAATAAACATACTGTTGATTTATATTTGGATTCCAATGAGGATACATTTGAATCGTTCCTCCTTCAATAAATTACGAAGCTTTCTTATAGTAAATGCCTATGTATAATTAATAGTTACTTGAAAATTTTCCAATATAAAAGGAGTATGTACAGAAAATGGAAAATATTATATGTGAAGTTACAGTACATTTTTTGGAAATATTTAAGCGAGATAGTCCTTATATTAATACATTCAAGTAAATGTATGTTATTTAGGGAGAAATGATGGGAGGAGATGTAATTTTGGCTAAAAATAAAAAAAGAAATGATGCTTTGGCAATAGGTGTCGGTATAGGAGTTGTAATTGGTGTATTTCAAGGGCACTTTACAAATAATTTAGTAATCGGAATTGTGATTGGGATTATAATTGGGATTGCGTTTTTGAAGAAATAATGAGATGTAAATTCATTTCAAAAATTGTTGTATCAAAAGAATGAAAATTCGGAATACTAAACCTGTTTTTCCTTTTTTTGTGATATTATATATGAAAAGGAAGGTGATGGATATGTCAACAAACAATCAAATAGAACAAAACTGTTTCATTTGCAAAAAACATATAGGAAATATTATAGTTCCAGGTGGAGCTATTTACGAAGATGAACTCGTTTACGTTGGACATGTCCACTGGGATAGTGAAGAAACATACCTGGGTTATGTAATGATAGATATAAAAAGACATGTACCTGGCCTTGCTGAACTAACAGATGAAGAAGCGAAAGCGTTCGGACTTATAACAAGTAGAGTAAGTAAAGCGCTAAAAGAAAGCGAAGGTGCAGAGCATATTTACACTTTTGTTTCAGGAAACGGTGTACCACATATGCATATGCACATTATTCCGCGTTATCCGAATACACCAAAAGAGTTTTGGTCACCAACCGAGATAGCGAAATGGACTGGCGCACCATATGGTGACGAAGAGAAAATAAAAAAACTATGTGAAAGAATACGAAAGTATATGGTAAATGAGTATGCATACAAAAAATAATACACAATATTCATGGGTTGGAAATATAGAAATGTGTTTAGGAGAAATTTCAGTTAAACAATATGGTGATATTGTACTTGGTAAATATGGTGGGAATATAAGTGCTGGAGCGAAAAAGAATGAAGATGGTGCATTAGTTTGGTCAAATGGCGAATGGGAATTTGCAGCTATATTAGATGGACATAATAGTGCAGAAAGTGTTGATTTAGTAGTAAATACAATCGAAAAAGAATATGAAAATATAAAAGTAATTTTGAATGAACCAATTAATACAGTGTTTCAATCTGTTGAAAATCATATACTGACAATTTTTCAGGCATCTTCATTTAAGGAAAAGTGCAAAAAAATTAAAGGTGAAACAGCTTGCTTACTATGTGTAAGGAAAGAAAATTATATATGGTGGCTTTCTATCGGTGATTGTTTAGTGTATGTATTTCATGAAGAGTTACATAAGTTAGGACAATATGCATTAAATCAACGTCATTTTTACGAATGGATTGGAAATGTAAACACATTTGATTTACCTGTTCCTTGCTATTCATCAGGTATTCGTGAATTACGTACTGGAAAGAACCGAATTGTAATGGTGACAGATGGAGTATTAGAATGCGGGGAACGCCGATATGAAATACCTGTAAATTTGTATAATGCTATGAACAGAAATGATAAAACACTTAAAGAAAATATTCACAATGTTTTAGAACACGTGCATCATCAGTTGGGACGTGATAGTGCGACTATAATTAGTTGGGACGTTGAAAATAAAGAGAATGCTACGTATCCGAGTGATCAGCCGGAGAAAATGAAAGTAAGAAAATAAAAGGATAGTTTTTTTGTCAATTAGAAAAATAACTCTATTAATTTTATGAGTACTATCTGCATTCATTTTGAAAAAATAGCAAGAAAAAAGTTATACATCCCGAAGAAAAGGATGGGAAATAGATTGTTGCTGTACAATACATAAAACATGTCTTGATAAAACTACTACTAAATAAGTAAGCATAAAGAAAATGAAGATATTATCGAAACATTAAAAAATTATAT
>NZ_JBNLYC010000115.1:0-14460 GCF_050172015.1 Bacillus sp. GMa5/1
CTTACGAGGTCTTTTTTACTTATTTTCCAAATACACTAATTGATTCTTCCTCAATTACAAGTAAACAATTAGCATATTACATGATTTAATATCCCAATAACCAATTCAACTCTATTAATTCGGTTCGACCTTAATATCCCCCTTTTATTCCAAAAACTCAATAATTGTTTCACATACTTTATCCGTCTCCTCGATATCTGGGAAATGTCCACTATTTTCAAATATAACAAGTTTACCATTTTTCAATTGTCTCGTTATTCTATAACTCATTCCTACACCCGTGTTATAGTCATGCGCTCCAACTATGACACACGTATCAATTTCTAAACCTTTAATACGCTCAATAAGCGGTAAAGATGATTTTGTTCCAAAAATAACTTTGCTCATCTTCCCTGTATTACTTAACTGACTTTCCTCCCAAAGACTCCGATTTAGCTTTGCAAATTCTTCATTTTTAAACAATAATCGATCTACAGCTTTTGTATCAACTATACTCCAAACTTGATTATACCTTTCTTTTAAAGGAATTTCTGACTTACTTATTATCAATATTTCTTCTTTCATTTCTTCTTTCGTTACTTGTAGAAAACCTTCTATCTGCACAGTATACATATCATTTAAATCATCTAACGATGGTGCTTGTAATACCATTTGTTCAACATTTTTCGGATATTTCAAAGCATACTCTAAACAAAGTTGTCCACCAAAAGAATATCCTAACAAATTTATCTTCTCTACATGTAATTGCTTTCTTAATTCCTCTAAATCTTCGACTAGAGTATTGATTGAGTACTCACCGTCATCTTGTGGTGCCTCACTTCTACCACATCCTCTTTGTTCATAATAAACAACAGTCATATTTTCTTCTAACCTCAACCCAAGTGTTCTTTCGAATACATAATGATTGCCACCTGGACCACCATGTACAATAATGAGAGGAACTGTATTATGAGCTGCCCCTGCAACTTTACACCAATGCAATACCCCATTGATTTTCAAATAGTGTACACCATCTTGCAACATTAACTGATTCATTTATCCTCTCTCCTCATCGCTCACTTATTACTATCTAAATGTATAAGTTCTGACCATTCACACTTTTCCCCTTTATACATATTCCCGTTACTATCTGTTGAAATTGAAAGCAAATAACTAGCTACACGTACTTCTACAGGATAAAGTAAATTAAGAGCAGTAAAACGAGTCGATATTTTTAACGTGTTCGCAATGTTTTCAAGCAAGAACTTCATAAATATAGGATCATGTAATAACTTGTTTCTAATAACCGTATTAGAAATAGAGATTGCTACAACATCTGAACAAGCCTCAACGACATTATGTGCTTTGCTATTTTGAATTAGTTCAATATCACCAACAATGGCAAATGGATTGATAAAGCGAAGAATTAGTTTCTTCCCTTCAGGTGTAATCGTATAAACTTTTACTTTACCTTTAACAACAAAATATAAACGATCCATTTCGTCATCTATATTGCAAATGAGCTCGCCTTTTTCAAAGTGATTTAATTGAAAATAAGCTGTATCTATTTCTGAAAAAACCTCGAGCGTTTTATTGGTTTTCAAATAATGCGTAATTAAACCTGATCTATCCTCCATATTCATTTCTCCTTTCATTTACATATTAAATACAACAATACCTATAATCATTATTATTGTTCCCACAATATGATATCTCTCCATCTGTATCTTTTTTATATGAAATAGTCCTTTCATTTCAATAACTGTTGCCGTTAACAATTGAGCAACCATAAGTGTGCCAGCTGTCAATGTAACTCCTAGTGCATATATCGACATAGTTTCTGCACAAATAATGAATCCACCAAATGCACCCGCTGCTAGATATATTTTTTTCACACTCTTTAAATCCGTTATTTTCTCTTCTTTCTTTAACAAAAATACAGTTGTTGCAATAATGAATCCAATTAAATGGGTTATAATACTCGTCGACCATATACCGATATGTGAACTAAGTTTCGCATTAAAGGTTCCTTGAAGTGTTATAAATATCCCCGCAAAAACAGCAAATATAATACCTTTCAAAAAATCATCTCCTCATCCTTTATTTCTGACTTAATTAAAAACCATCATCCTATAATGGCAAAAGGACAAATGTCACATCACTATGAAAATAACTTGGAATGAACAAAAAAACACACCTCAAAAATGCGGGGTGTGTTTATGTTTATTATTTATATATAAAGTTTTATAAATTTAAATTACGCTACATTAAAATATTTCTTTTTCATAACAAACTTTGTAAATAAGAAACGTACAAGCGGTCCCATAATAATTAATTGTAATGGATATGCCATTATGAAATTTTTAATAAAAATCGAAAAATAAATGGAAACAAATGAATCTCCTTGTAGTCCACCATGTAAATACATCATAGCCATACCGAAAAATGACATAAAGAACACCATTCCAATTACCATAGTTGTCGCCATTGCAACGATAATATTTATTTTTTTAGATTTATCAAATGGCAATATGAATACAATTTTTTTCGCACAAGGTCCAACGATACATATTTCAATTAATAGTGCAATAATAAAGCCAATTAATAGTTCTAATGCAATCTCTTTAATATAAATTGGTCCTCCTGTTTCATTCATTAGTAAATTGTAAAACGTCATTACGATAACCATCCCAAGGCACATCATCATGCCAAATTGGAGGTTTTCCTTTCTTGTTGTTGGCAAATTTCATCATCCTTTCTCTTTGAGTCTTTGTCATTATATCGACATTGGAAACCTCTTCGTAAGTGAACATTTTGTGAACAAATTTAAAACGTTTTCATTTTTTCCTTTCTACTCAAATTCTCACTTTTACTTATAGAGGTTATATATATCGCAATGTTGAATTACTAAATTTAACATTGCATTACACTATTACTAGGAGGATAACCATGAATGAAGCAGAATTTTACGCATATCACATCGTAACAAGGAAAAAAATGCATATCGGACAAATCATTCTTTTTAACAAAAATCAACACAATACTCTATATCACTTCTTTTTTGAAAGAGAACAATTAAATGCTAGTGGTGAAGATGGCATACAAATTTTAAATAAACACTATAAAAATAACGAATTACATATAAATAATGAAAATACTAAAGTAGTTATGAGTTATATGGATCAAACAATTAGAGCAGTTAGAGAAACAATTGTAGAAATGGTTAGACTACAAGAATTCCCTGAATACCCTTCCAGGTTATCTTGTTTATACGCTTCAAAAAGCTATGAAGATGCTTTAAAATGGAGAGCGTTATTTGATTCTTACAATCGAGAAGTTTTACAGATTGTTAAACTACGAGTGATCGGAAGTTCTTTTGAAGGTGACGGGAATCTTTTACCGAAAGAAGATGGAATTCCTTTTTCTCAAAAAATCGAACAAGCTAGAGAGTATTGGAAAGGAAATATTAGAAATGAGCTTCCTGAGCTACTGATTAATGGAGAAATTGAAGTGGTGGAAATTATTGATGACTTTTCCTCAATTCATATTTAATTTCTAACTAAATCATATAGGATGGAGATTACAATGAAGAAAAAAGTGTACTTCAATCATGATGGCGGTGTAGATGATTTAATTTCATTATTTTTATTACTTCAAATGGAAAACATTGAACTTACGGGGGTATCTGTTATCCCAGCAGACTGCTATTTAGAACCCGCAATGTCTGCCAGTCGTAAAATTATCGATCGCTTCGGCAAAGATAATATTGCCGTAGCCGCTTCAAACTCTCGCGGGCAAAACCCGTTTCCGAAAGACTGGCGGATGCATGCATTTTATGTAGATGCTTTACCAATTTTAAATGAGTCTGGAAAAGTTGTAACACCCGTGACGGCAAAACCTGCGCATCATCATTTAATAGAAACGCTTCTACAAACGGAAGAAAAAACAACTTTATTATTTACTGGGCCCCTAACTGACCTTGCTCGTGCATTATATGAAGCTCCCATAATCGAAGATCAAATTGAACGCCTCGTTTGGATGGGTGGTACATTTCTTAAAGCTGGCAATGTACATGAACCAGAGCATGATGGAACAGCTGAGTGGAATTCGTTTTGGGACCCTGAAGCAGTGGCTCGTGTATGGGATGCAAAAATTAAAATCGACTTAGTGACACTAGAAAGTACAAACCAAGTTCCGTTAACTATAAACATACGTGAACAGTGGGCAAAAGAGCGAAAGTATATTGGTATGGATTTCCTTGGTCAATGCTATGCAATGGTCCCTCCTCTCGTTCACTTCTCAACGAACTCTACTTACTATTTATGGGATGTACTAACTACCGCTTTTGTCGGAAACACTAGCCTTGCAAAAACTGAAACGATTAATAGTATCGTTCATACATACGGACCAAGCCAAGGACGTACAGAGGAAACTACTGATGGACGACCTGTAAATGTCGTTTATGATGTAAAACATGATGTTTTCTTTGAATATATTACTGAATTAGCAAAGAAAGCTGCTACTTAAAACCTCAATAACACGAAAAAATTTATTAAGAATGATATACTTTAATTAATATAACATGAGGTGATAAGATGGATTATGAGTTACTAAAAGAACGAATAGAAATTATAACTTCTAGAATTAAATACATAGGTGGTGAAGTTCAAGAAGTTTGTATAGATGAACCATCTTCCCTTGAACAAATAATCCAAGTAGAAGAAAAACTGGGTATTAAACTACCAAATAGCTTCAAAAAAGTACTTTTAGAGTTCTCAGGAAATTTTAGCTTACGCTGGTTTTTACCTGACGATGTAGAGCTACCAAATGAATTTACTGATATTTTTTGCGGAACAGCCCACTGGAGTTTAGAAAGTCTTTCTGAATTCGAAAAAGAACGTAAAGACTTGGTTGACGAGTTTTTTTCAAATCTAGATGATGAATATGATGTAGTTTGGCACAACAAATTAGCATTTTGTGAAGTGGGAAATGGAGATTATTTAGCATTTGATATGAAAGATGATATAGATGCTCCGATAATTTACCTAAGCCACGACGATGGAGAAGGACATGGGTATAAGATTGCGAATAATTTCATTGAATTCATTGAGAATTGGTCAAGAGTAGCTTTTGTAGGATGCGAAGATTGGCAGTGGTTACCTTTCACTACCAGTTTTGAAAGTGGTATAAATCCAGATGATGAACCAGCCAAAAAATTTAGAAATTGCTTGGAACTTAATATTTAAAAGAGTATTGAATTAAATTTCAATACTCTTTTTGTGCAATTTAATTATATTTGATTAATGTAGTGTCTTACAGATTATGCATTTCATAACCATTGACAAAATACGTTATTGTTTCTAACTCATCTGCATTTAATTCTCTATCTAGTTCTTGTTTGTACGCTGCCTTTATCTTCTCTTCATCGCCCTTATGAGCTTCTGTATAAGTTCCTACTGCTTTTAACATGCGAATCTCTTGTGAAAACTCCTCTCGATTTATCGCTTCCCCATGAGAAAGAATATATGTCTCAGCATCAAATTTCTCTAATTCATCTATCAATTTAAACGTTCTTTTCGTCGTATAGTTCCACTTTGAAGAAAAAATATCTGCATATATACAATCTCCTACAAACAATATCTTTTCTTCTTTTATGTACATAACAACTGAATCATGCGCATGATCTCCGCCCACATGTTTTAACACGCATGTCACTTCACCAAGGTCTAATTCCATTTGATCCTGGAACGTTAAGGTTGGAGGAATAATGTTAATATTTCTCGCTTTTTCTTCAAACTCTTTCTTGATACAATCCGCACAAAATGCAATTTCAGTACCCTCTTTTACGCGTGCGTCCAACGCTTCATCTGTCCATTCATAAGATACTATTGCCTGCATTTCTTTTTTCGTTTCAGCGTGCGAAATAGTTAATGCATTCTGTAATACAGATAATCCAAAAATATGATCCCAATGCCAATGCGTTAATGCTACAAAATCAGGATTCGATACATTTTGTTCTTTTAACATTTCTAAAAATAATTGTGCATGTTCTTCTGAATTTCCTGCATCAATCATTAACGTTTTTTCTTGTCCAACGACCATTCCTAAGATAGGTCTATCTGTTTCAGAAACAGGTGTCATATACCAAAATGAGTTTCCTATTTTTTTAATTTGTTGCATAACCAATTCCCCTTTTCATTTTCTCACTTAAAATTAATATATAAATTATAACGAATCACTACTTTTTTCTCTATAATCAAACACAATTACTTGGACTAATCTAACTTTCCTTTTCGTAAGCTAAAAATAAGGGAATAGAATCGGAGTGTGATACTATGGAACGTTTATGGATTCCAATGATTGTAACATTTTTTTCGTTCGGTGGATTACTATTAGGAGGTGCTGTTGGAGTAGCAACACGCCAACTCATTGAAGAAAAGATGCATCGTTTATACGCATTATGTGGCGGTATTTTATTCGGATTATTATCACTTGAAATTATTCCTGAAACATTTTCAAGCTATGAAATGATTGGACCTATACTTGGTATAGCTATCGGTATTTTAGTTATGAGCTTATTAGATAACTATTGTCACCATCCAATGATACATAAAAAAGATCAACAAGCATGGCAAACCTTCCTTTTTCTCTCTTTCGCTATATTTATTCATAATATACCGAGTGGATTTGCGTTAGGTACAGCTTTTATAAATCATAATGACTCTGCCATTCCCTTTTTAATAGCAATTGTCGTTCACCATATTCCAGAAGGATTAGCTTTAATTATTCCATTTCTTTTTACAAAACATAAATATATTTCCTTTTTATTAACGACTTTATTACTTTCTCTTATTCTCGGTACTGGCACAGTTTTTGGCATTTTGATGGAAGGAAAAGCTCTTCACCTGCAAGGACTCATTATGGGAAGTGCTATCGGTTCACTTGGATATGTCACAATTCATGAAATGCTTTGGAAAGCTAAGAAACAGCTCTCTTTCCTTACATTTCTAATGTGGGCAACTAGTGGTTTTTTACTAATAACAGTGTTCACTTTATTCGCTGGTCATCATTAAAGTTGCTAAAGTGAAACTTTTGTTCCTCCCACACTGATTCTTGGATTACAAATAACTAGATAAATTTCTTACTTGTATATTTTTCCTTTTTATTCAAAACATAATGTTATCTACCTATTATAAGGAGGAACAATTATGTTTGGGAAAACAGCAGGTGAAGCATTAGTTGATTTATTAATTGATTGGGGAGTAGAGCACATATACGGTATGCCTGGAGATTCCATTAATTCTATCATTGAAGCTTTAAGAAAAAAACAAGATAAAATTAAATTCATTCAAGTTCGCCATGAAGAAGCTGGTGCATTAGCAGCGGCTGCCTATGCGAAATTAACAGGAAAACTTGGCGTTTGTATGGCAATTGCAGGACCTGGTGCTATTCATTTATTAAATGGTTTATATGATGCGAAACTCGATAAAGCCCCTGTTCTAGCAATTTCAGGTCAAGTAGAAACCGATTTACTTGGAACGGACTTTTTCCAAGAAGTAAATTTAGAAAGAATGTTTGATGATGTTGCGGTTTATAACCAGCGTATTATGTCAGCAGAGCAACTACCTGCCGTAGTGAATCAAGCAATTCGAATGGCTTATACGAAAAAAGGTGTATCCGTTCTTACTATTCCAGATGATGTCCCGAAATTTGAAGTGAAAAATGGTGCCCGTGTTACAAATACTTCTTTTACTTTGCCTGAATTATTTCCACAAAAAGAAGATTTAGATGCAGCGAAACTCGCAATAAATGAAGCGAAAAAGCCTGTGATTTTAGCTGGAAAAGGAACAAAACATGCGAGAGAATCTTTACTTGCATTAGCAGAACATATTGGTGCTCCAATCGTACTTACATTACCTGCTAAAGGAATTATTCCTGATGAACACCCTCTTTGTATTGGTGGATTAGGATTAATTGGAACGAAACCTTCTTATGAAGCAATGAAGCATGCAGATACTTTAATTATGGTCGGTACTTCTTATCCGTTCACCGGCTTCTTACCTGAAAAAGCAAAAACAATTCATATCGATACAGATCCTGCCCAAATCGGGAAACGTTATGCGACAGATATTGGTTTAGCTGGTGATGCTGATAAAACATTACGATGGTTAATTGAAAATGTTGAAGAACACACAGACCATTCCTTCTTAGAACAGCACCAAGAAATGATGAAAAAGTGGGAAGATAAATTACACGATCAAGAAGAAGACTCTTCCATTCCAATTAAACCACAACGTGTTATGCATGCTCTGCAGCAAGTAGCTCATGATGATGCAATATTATCAGTCGATGTCGGAAATGTAACAGTATGGACAGCAAGACACTTCCGTATGACAAACCAGCAATTTGTCATTTCTAGCTGGCTCGCAACACTTGGTTGCGGTTTACCTGGTGCTCTTGCTGGAAAAATTGCATTCCCGGATAAACAAGTATTTGCAGTTTGTGGTGATGGCGGATTTGGAATGACGATGAATGACTTCGTAACAGCTGTAAAATATAAATTACCAATCGTTGTCGTCGTATTAAACAATAATAAAATTGCGATGATTAAATTTGAACAAGAAGTTATGGGTAATATCGAATTCGAAACAGACTTAACGAACCCTGATTTCGCAAAATATGCAGAGGCTTGTGGAGGTATTGGATACCGTGTTGAGAATTTAGATGAACTACTTCCCGCTTTCGAAAATGCAGTAAAACAAAATAAACCATGTATTATTGATGTAGTTGTAGATGCTAACGAAGCACCAATGCCAGCAAAAATCACATTTGGTCAAGCCGCTGGTTATACGAAGCATATGATAAAAGAATTATTTGAAGAAGGTAAGATTGATTTACCTCCACTTTAAGCAAAAAAAGATAGCTGAAAACAATTTGTCTTCAGCTATCTTTTTTATTTTTGTATCTCTCTATAAAAAGAAAAGTCATCCATAGTTGGTTGTACTTAAGACTCTTATTTTTTATCAAGAGTCTTTTTATTTAATTTCGCTTCAGTTAATACTATGCATCTAAAAATCTTTATACATCTCGCTAACTATTTCAATTCTCTAAAGTTCGGATATACTTTATTTTATGAATGTATCGCACATCCACTTATAGAATTTTTCTTTCTCTTCAAATTGTGGATAATGAGCTGATTTCTCAAAAGTAATAAATTGTTTTTGATCTGCTTCTATCTTATCAAAATATGTTTTTGCTGCATGCAATGAAGTGTTATAGTCATATTTCCCCATAAGGAAATAAAACGGTAGCTTCATTTCAATCACCTTAGTAGGCAATGGATTTTTTAAATCCTTTTCTAATAAGACAGTTTGAGAATGTGATAATCCAACGTTATAACGAATTACGTCTAACAAGTTATATTCATTACAGAAAGATTTGAAAACATCTCGCATACACATTTTTATAAAAACACATAGAAAAGAGCCCTTGCTTTCAACACAAGGACTCTTTTCATAAACTATTTAGCTACCTCTTCTTTCGGCATTACCATACCTTTATAAAGTTGAACAGTTATCCAGTAATACATGAAATAAATGACTAAGAAGATTCCTATTGGCACCCACACTTTCACAAACGGGTCAACTAATATAAAGCTGAATAAGTTAAGCCCTACTAAAACGTGAGAAATGCCAATGATCGCTGGGAAGATAAATAAATATGAAATTTCTTTATATATACTTTTCGTTAACATACTACGTCTCACACCAATTTTTCGTAACATTTCATAACGGCGTACGTCGCGAGAAGCACCTGTTAATATTTTGAACATAAGGGAACTTGCCATCATTGCTAAAAAGGCAATTCCGAGGAAAAATCCCATAAACATCGTTCCGCTCATGAAGCTGTTCATAAACTGATAAATTGTCATTTTCGTAAATAAGTCTGCCTTTTCACCTGTTGCTTTTTCAATTTGTGCTTTTTGTCTCTTATCTATTTCGATCAATAACGGTTTATATTTTTTCATATCATCTACTTTTGCTAATGTTACAGTATGTTCTGTTCCTTGAATCCCTTTATAATGCTCTTCGTCTGCAATTCTTACTGGTTTTCCGCTAAATTGATTATGCGTAATTTGTATCTCTCTTACAACTGCGTCTTCCCAATCCTTTGGCATATGAGGGAATTTTGCTAATTCAGGAGCCTCTAAAGCTGAATATACAGGTTCAGTTAAAGGTTCAGTCACACGTTTGCGAACAGGCTCTTTTAAAGTTTTTGTATCAAAATGGTCTGAAACAAGTGGCGGTTTCGCAGTTAAGTCGTTACGTAAATAATAAACCGCTTCTCCATCTACTTTATATTTGTACTTGCTTTCTTCAACAATTTCCATTTCTTTTAAGGCAGCTTTGTCTTGATCATTCGGATCATGAATTACAACATCATATACACGAGAAAAGTCTGTCATAATACCTACATTTTTTTGGAACGCCATACCTGCCGTCATCGCACCTGCGCCTAATGCAATTAACATTGCTACAGTACCTAATACTCTCGATAAACTATTTACTCGAAAGCGTAGCTGTGCATATGTAAAACTATTTAGACCAGTTTCATTTCGTTTTTTATTCCCCTTAATTTTCATCACAAAAAATGGAAGTAATGAACTAAAGATAAAATATGTTCCAAGTGTTGTAACGATGGTTGCTATAATAAAACCTAATTCAGCATATATTTTTACATTAATCATAAAATAGTACCCTGTACTTACTAGTAATACACCAAGTACTGTCATTATGATAATGCGAGTTTTACTTTTCTTCACTTCATCTAGTGTTTCATCTTCACGAATTAACTCTAGTTCAGTTTTACGTAACAATCGGACACTGTTCATTAAGCCAGTAATGAAAAATAGTATTAAGAAGAAAATAGCTGTGACTAAAATTGCTGGTGTGTATACAGATGCATAACTACCTTTTGCTGAAATTTCCATTCCATTCATTAAAAAGTTTCCTGCTACACTTGCAAGTAACATCCCTACTAAAATACCGATAATAATACTGACAATACCCATACCGAATGTTTCAATAAATAATAACTGTGCTACTTTTTTCTTTTTTGCACCAAGCATCATGTACATACCGAGTTCTTTTCTTCTTAATGTGAGCAAGAAAGAGTTGGCATATATAATATAAAATACAGTAATGAAAGATAATAGTATTGCACCTACCCAAAAGACGAGCCTTATACTACTAATTAGACTATTATCTTTTGTAAATTCACTATTCATCGCCATCGTTTGGAACATGTAGAAAATACTAATACTAATAACGAGGCCAATAAGTAAAACCATATAATCTTTTAACATCTTTTTCATACTATGACGTGATAATTTAAATAACATAGTTTCACCCCCTACTTAGACTCAGCAGCTGAGCCCATATGAGCGAGCACACCTAAAATGTCTTGATAGAAATTCTCTCGAGTACCTTGACGGTTTAATTCTTTATAAAGAAGACCATCTTGAATAAATAAAATACGCTCACAATAACTTGCACTAAATGCATCGTGTGTAACCATCAAAATACTTACATTGTGATTTTCATGTAAATCTTGCATCGCTTCTAATAAACTTTTTGCGTTTTTACTATCAAGCGCACCTGTCGGTTCATCTGCTAATACAATTGCTGGATTATGTACTAAAGCTCTTGCCGCCGCTGTTCTTTGCTTTTGTCCTCCAGAAACAGCCGTCGGATATTTTGTTAAAATTTCGGTGATGCCTAATTTCTTCGCAACGTCATTTACCTTTCCAGTAATCTCACTTGACGGTACGCCTTGCAAAGAAAGTGGTAAAGCTATATTTTCATAAATTGATAAGTTTTCTAGAAGATTAAAATCTTGAAAAATGAAACCTAATTTTTGAGAGCGAAAATCAGATAACGCATTGCCCTTCATAGAAGTAATATTTGTACCAGCTATCGTCACACTACCACCTGTCGCTTGGTCAAGTGTACTTATCACATTAAGTAAAGTCGTTTTTCCAGACCCAGAAGGTCCCATGATCCCGACAAATTCTCCTTCTTTAATACTTAACGATACACCCCTTAATGCTTTTGACTGATTCTCATTTCTTTTCCCATACGTTTTTTCTACACTTTCTACAGTAACTACATTTGTTGACATCTCTTTCACTCCATCCCTTTTGTATAAAATTAATTTCTCACATATTTCTTATTATTTTGTCATGTGAATTCTTAAGAATTTTTTAATTATTCATTCAAGAAGAGTTACACCTGTAACATGAACCTTTTTCCTACTTCATATTCTCATTTTTCTACAACTCGTTCCCTCGATTTCGCTTACATTTACCTTACATTTTTGTAAGATAAAAAAGAAAACACACTAATTGCTAATAGTGTGTTTTCTTTACAATCAATATTTTCTATTCTTTATTTCCTCTTCAATAGTTGCCACAAATACATCTAGCGCAATAACTTCTGACTTCTCTTCCCCATATTTACGTACATTTACAGCTCCGTTTTCCATTTCCTTATCACCAATAACAAGAACATACGGTACTTTTTGCATTTGTGCTTCTCTTATTTTATATCCTAATTTTTCATCTCGTGCATCTTGTTCAACACGAACTCCAGCTTGTGCTAATTTATGTGCAATCTCATTGGCATATTGTTCATGTACTGCATTTGAAACTGGAATTACTTTCACTTGAACTGGTGCCACCCATGCCGGGAACGCACCTCCAAAGTGCTCAATTAATATTGCTAAGAAGCGATCTAATGACCCTAAAACTGCCCTGTGAATAACAACTGGTCTTTTCTTTTCATTATTTTCATCTATATAATTTAAATCAAATTTCTCTGGCATTTGGAAATCAAGCTGGATTGTTCCGCACTGGTGGCTTCTATTTAAAGCATCTTTAATATGAAAATCAATTTTCGGCCCGTAAAATGCACCGTCACCTTCATTTAGTCTATATTTATAATTTAGCGATTGTAATACATTTTCTAATGCCGCTTCTGCTTGCTCCCATAATTTATCATCACCCATTGAATCTTCTGGACGAGTAGAAAGCTCTACTTCATATTCGAATCCAAAAGTTTTATATACGTAATCAATTTGCGCCATTACTGATTTAATTTCATCTTCAATTTGTTTTGGAGTTACAAATAAATGTGCATCATCTTGGCAGAAAGTACGTACTCTTAATAATCCGTTTAACGCACCACTAAATTCATGACGATGTACTTGACCAAATTCACACATACGAATCGGTAATTCACGATAAGAATGCAATTTATTTTTAAACATAAGCATGTGCCCTGGGCAGTTCATCGGTTTTAATGCAAAACTTTTATTATCTACTTCAGAGAAATACATATTATCTTTATAATGTCCCCAGTGCCCTGATTTCTCCCATACTTCTTGGTTCATCATGAACGGAGTGCGTACTTCTTGATACTTATACTCTTTTTGAATTTCTCTTAAAAATGCTTCCAATTCGTTACGAATCATTTGTCCTTTCGGTAAATAAAACGGCATTCCCGGAGCCTCTTCAGAAAACATAAATAACTCAAGCTCACTGCCTAACTTACGATGATTTCTTTTTGCTGCTTCTTCAACGAAATGTAAATACTCTTCTAATTCTTTTTGAGAAGAGAATGCAACACCATATATGCGCTGAAGCACTTGGTTATTACTATCACCTCGCCAATATGCACCGGAAACGTGAGTTAATTGAAATGCTTTCAAATAACCTGTAGATGGTAAATGTGGTCCTCTACATAAATCTACAAATTCACCTTGTTTATATAGTGTTACACTTTCCCCACTAGGAATTGCTTCTAAAAGTTCTAATTTCAAGCGGTCGTTCATTTCTTGAAACAGTTTAGCTGCTTCTTCTCGAGAAACCTCAACTCGTTCTATCTTTATATTTTCATTTATGATCTTTTTCATTTCTTTTTCGATTTTTCGTAAATCTTCAATGTTTACACTACTTGGAAGATCCATATCATAATAAAATCCATTTTCAATAACAGGTCCTACTCCAAGATTTATATCACCATACAATCTTTTTACAGCTTGCGCTAAAATATGTGCCGCGGAGTGTCTTGCAATTTCTACCCCTTCATTTGAATCTATAGTAATGATTTCCACTTCCGCATTTTCTTCAATATTTCGGCGTAAATCATATAATCCATCATTTACTTTCCCCGCGACTGCTTTCTTTTTCAAACTACTGCTAATGGATCCAGCAATTTCTTCTAAAGTAACTCCATTTACAAATTCTTTAACGCTACCATCTGGAAATTTAATTTCAATCATTTGTTCTTTCATTTTTCATCTCTCCATTTCATAATAAAAAGCACACTCATCCCTAAAATAGGGACGAGCGTGCTTTTACCCGTGGTTCCACCCAGATTCCCATTGTAAATATACAATGGCTTCATTTACGGTAACGTCGTT
>NZ_JBNLYC010000116.1:0-14396 GCF_050172015.1 Bacillus sp. GMa5/1
TCATTTAATTTGAAAATTTCGTTAATTATTCCCGTTAAAATGATATGCTTGAACTATATATTTTTTATCCCGCTAAATCCCGACTGGTGAGGGCTGATAATCAGTGGAGGATGAACAACCCCCCACTGATTAAAGTTTCACTTTATTGGAAAGGTGATGAAATAAATGGCAGTTCTTTTAGTGGAAAATCTATATCAAATGTCTATTGTTTTACTGATTTTATGTTCATTTTGTTTTTATAGATATTTAAAGAAAATAAAAAAGGAAAGAAAGCTTACAGGTTTTGAAATTACGATGTATATCGTTACGCAACTTGCGTATTTCATTTGGGCGGCAACAACTTTTCTTAAAATGTTATCAGAATAATAATGCTGTTAAACAATAGTGAAATAGAATAGGTTATCTATATTTTTCTAATAAAGAAAAAAGGGGGAGTATTTACAACTTCTACATTTAAAAGATTGGTTTTTAAGTGTTCTGATTTTGAATATTAAGTTTCCTTCTTTTTAATTAGAAATTATGAGCATCTTCTGATTTTAAAGACATCGATTATATTTGGATGAGATTACACATTCTTAATCTCTTATATTGTCTCTACCCCAATAATATACTTATTGAGAAGGGCAGAGATAAGTTTGTATTTAAGACTGATGGTTGGCTAGTTAGAATGACCGATTGAGATTCTTTTAGTTTACTCATTATAAGGAAAAGCTTTAAGATTCTGCATTAAATATATAATATTCGGATTCACTATGTTGGTTGTAATATGAGATTTTAATAAATCCTTGATAAAAGAGCACATTTTTATATGTGCTCCATCCCATTTAATTAGCATGTATATTCTGAATATATAAATTCAAGAAATTATATATTTTAAAGTGGCGTAAAGGGGTATTTGTATATGGTAAAATCTGTTTTAAATATGTCTTCAACTAATTGAGTAGTTTCGGCGTCATAAAAACTATCACATGTTGGGAGCCGTGGAAATAAGGGGTCTATTATGTTAGCGTCTGCGTAGTCCCCTTTAAAAATAGCATAGTCGTTCTGATGGTGCCATGATTTTTCCAATAAATCTAAAGGAGATTTTTTTAATCCATATTGATCTTCTAGTTTCGCGATTTCCTTAGAATAGTTTTCTAGGTAGATATAATTAGTTACAAAACGTTCTTCATCTTGTATATATTGTGGAGCATAGTGCGGGTTTATTATGTCTGAATTAGAATCAAAAGATTTTAAATAATATAGATAAAGTTTAAAGGAGATTTTCTTATTACAATTCTCATCCCTGTACAGAAATTGACGAATAGGTCTCCATTCCGGATGTTCTATATGGGGTGGTGAAAGGAGTGATAAGAAAGAACTGACAGCTCGTTTATAAGGGTTTCTAACAAGTTTGTACGCGTGTTTTTGTTTAAGCCTTAATTCTGTAGCTACTTGTATATAGTAAAAAAAAGAATTTTTGTATATATCATACTCGTAGTTATGAATAAACGGATCGTAATTAATCGCTTCTTCATATAATCCAATTTGATAAAAGAACCAATTTGCTAGTGAAGTGCAGCCACTTTTTTGGCTCCAGAATAAAATTAACGGAAATTCATCGTGGAAGTGTGGCATACGTCCATGTTTAATCATAAAGTTATAAATATCCGTCATTGTCATATACAACCACCCTCTGTTTTCTTTTATCATTATTTATTACTGTATGAAGTAGGCATTTAATATATGAAAATTAGCAATGATGCGGATTATACGTTTTTTTATTTAAACGTTAATTGAAAATAAAAAAAGAGTGTACAAATGAGGAGGTTCTGAGAAAAAAATAGGTTTTATTAGTGTTTAATTACTATATAGTGTAGCTCTGTATTGCGTAAGTGTATAAATATGAATATTCATAAATCCTTGTCACCTCCAGGGATATTGGGATTTTAATTCACATTTACATGAAAATGAATACACAGATTAAATAATTGTCACATACCTCACAAATGTTTCGTCACATTTATGATTACTAAATGAGGAGGAACATATATGAAAATATTTGTAGCAGGTGCAACTGGTGTAATAGGACGTTCTTTATTACCACTGTTAATAAAAAATGGGCACACGGTGTTTGCGATGATCCGTACTACTTCGCAAGTAGAAGCAATGAAAAAGGTTGGTGCCATACCAGTAATAGCTGATGTATTTAATAGAGAGGCTGTATTTTCTGTATTAGAAGAAACAAATCCCGATGTAGTTATTCATCAATTAACGTCATTGTCATCATGGAATTTTGAGGATAATGCAAAAATTAGAACAAAAGGCACTCGTAACCTTGTCGATGCAGCTAAAAATGTAGGGGTACAGAAAATAATCGCTCAAAGTATTTCATGGGCGTATGAACCAGGGGATACATTTGCGACTGAAAAAGATTCACTACATATTACTGCTTCCGCGCCTCGGCAAGTCACTGTTAATGGCATATTAAAATTAGAAGAAGCTGTTACTGAGTTACCTGAATCGGTTATACTTCGTTATGGCACATTATATGGACCAGGAACATGGTATGCGGAAAACGGATTAATAGCAAATCAAGTTCGTAATAATGAGATTATCGCATCAGACGGGATAAGCTCGTTTATACATGTCGAAGATGCTGCAAGAGCTACTATGCTAGCCCTTAATTGGCCTTCAGGAATCGTAAATCTTGTAGATAATTATCCAGCAACTAGTAAAGAATGGTTACCAATATATGCAGCAGCGATAGGGGCACCTAAGCCTAAAGTTCAAGATGGGAAAAATAGTTGGGAAAGAGGAGCTTCCAATAATAAGGCACGTAAAGAGTATGGTTGGATACCTTTATTTCCATCATGGTCTGAAGGATTTAACAACTTAATAGGTAAGTAAAACACAACTTTAATGGGAATGATAGTAAAATACACCATTAAAGGATTGGGTTATTATGAATATAATTTGGGAAAGTATTATATTAACTTTTACTGGAATAATTGTCTTGAAAATGACAGGTAGTGCATCTGTCAGCCAAATGACAAGAGCTGAAATCATTATAGTTGTATCAATCGGCCGTATTATTGTAGAACCTGTATTAAGTAGAAAAGTAGTCCCATCTATATTTGCGGCCATCATATTTGCAAGCATACTACTTATTATTCATTTCTTTGAATTGAAATCAAAGAAGGTGGAACAATTTCTAAATGGAAGTAGCATTATAATTGTTGAAAACGGAGAGATTGTAAAAGAGAATTTGATGCAGGCAAAAATGTCGGAGCAACAACTATATATGCAATTAAGAGAAAAAGGGATCCATGATGTAAAGAGTTTACAGCAAGTTACAGCGGAACCGAATGGGCGTATTGGTTATCGATTAATAAAAGAAGCAGAACCAATAACTTTAGAAATGTTAGAAAAAGTATTAGATAGGTACAATATAAAAAGATAATTTCTCGTGAGAAAAAGCCAATTTTTTAACGATAAAATGTAAGAGAGAACTATAATTAAAAGTTATTAAGAATTATTAAAGATGTTTATATATTGATTATGCACAAATAAAAAGGACAAGCATATAATAGAAGTACCTATTAACTTTAAGTAACCTTAACTTTCTTTAATAGGATATCTCAAAATCCCCAAAAAGAGCACTTGCGGAAACAAGTGCTCTTTTATTTGGAATTTTAAACCATAAATATTGAATAAAATGTTAAAATGAAAAGAGCAATTTTTGTAATTAAAACTGTAGTATATGAATGGAGTGTTATTGAATGCAAACAAGAAAAGCCTATCTATATGTATTTGACACGATGTCGGATTGGGAGTACGGACATTTAATTGCTGAACTTAATACAGGGAGATATTTTAAAAAAGATGTAGCGCCTTTTAAAGTAGTCACAGTTGGAATAAATAAAGAAATGGTTATTTCAATGGGGGGCTTGAATATACAGCCGGATATTTCCCTAGATGAATGTATCCTTGAGAGTAACGATCTATTAATTTTACCTGGAGGGAATACTTGGAGTGAAGAAATACATAAACCTATTTTGCAAAAAGTTGATGAGGCTTTAAAACTTGGTACAATTGTGGCTGCCATTTGCGGTGCAACTATAGGTCTTGCAAATTACGGTTACTTGGATTCTATAAATCACACAAGCAATAGTTTAGAGTATATGAAAATGGTTTGTCCTACTTATAAAGGAGAAAATTTTTATAAAGAGGGACCTGTATCATCCAGTGAAAACTTTATTACCGCATCGGGTGTAGCTCCTCTAGAATTTGCCATGGAGGTATTGAGAAAATTAGATGTATTTGCGCCGGATACACTTCATTCATGGTATAAACTGAATGAGACTCATGAAGCGGAATATTTCTTCCAGTTAATGAATTCAATTAATAGCTGATTAGTATTTCGAATGAAAATTATATTTTAGATGATACGAAAACTAATAACGAAATAATATTATGAAGATAAAAGGTAAGGGTGTTCCTATGAATATATGAGAAAATATCCTTACCTTTTATAGTATTATTTCTGAAAGGCAAAAGTAATAGCATTTGTTTTTAATTGAATGTGTCTTTCATTACGAACTATATTATAAGCTAATTCTTTTATTTCAACTTTTACTTCTTTCCATCCTTTATAAATGTTTTTTAATAGACGTATCAGTTCTTCGGTTGAGAGATTAATTTCAATTAAAGCTTCTAATTCTTCATTCGTTTTTAAATCAATTTCTTGTATGTTAGAGTTAATAATCAAACAATTAATACCGCCGTTTTTTGTCCCTTTTTTCATAGAATGAAGTACGTTTTTAAAATCTTCTTCTGATTTGATATGTTCTAAACTGGATACTGCAACGATATAATCATAAGCGTTAGAGTCAATATGATAGTTTTCAATTGCTGCTTGTTCTGTTTTTATAACCTCGAATACATCATGTTCTTTGCTATAAGCTTGTAGCTTTGTTAAAGCGGAATTAAGTAACTCAACACATGTAACAGTGCTGCTAGTATTTCTTATCTTTTGTGCAATTGGAATGCTATTTCTACCGACGCCAGAGCCAAGATCAAGTACTTGCAAGTTGTTTTGTCCTTCAAAGTGATCCATCAAGTCCATAACTGTTTTAACCGGTTTGTACAGCCAAGAGCCAATTTCAAATAGTTTATATTGTTCATAGCAAAGGCCGTGATATTTCTTTTCTTCTTGTCTTATGTAATCGATACGGTTCACATTGTTTCAGCTCCAATATTTTTATTGCAAAATGAATAGGTGGGACAGCCTTTAACATTTGTTTGAATTCGAAAAATACCACCAGCATGTGGATACTCTTTTAATTCGTCATCAGTCATTCTTGTTCTGGCTGTTGTAACATATAAATCTGTTAAATTAGGTCCTCCAAATGTACATGATGTTACATATAAAGCTGGAATTGGAATATTTAATATTTGTTCTCCAGTAGATGGATTCCATCTAGTTATTTTTGAACCTCCCCAATGTGCAATCCATAAACAGCCGTCTTCGTCAATTGTCATACCATCAGGTAGACCATCATTTTCAGAGAAAATGATTACATCAATTGGATTATGAATGTCTCCAGTACGTATATTATATTGATAGCGAACCACTTTTTTAGTAGGTGTATCTATAAAGTAAAAGTATGTATGATCAGGTGACCAAGCAATTCCATTTGATGTATTTACATGTGAAACTTTTTTCTCTACACTTAAATTATGATGTAAACAATACAAGGAACCTGCAGCATTCATACCGTATGTATCTGTAGAACCTGCCCAGAAACGACCAGCTGGATCACATTTTCCATCATTGAAACGATTTTCTATTAAATGTGGTTCAGGGTCAAAAATATGTGTCAGTTTTTCGGTATTTATATTAATAGAATAAAAGCCTTTTTCCATAGCTAAGAGTAGTACATCCTCTAAATATGGAACAACACAGCCGATTTGTTGATTGAGTGCAATTACTCGGTTCGTATTAGCGGTAGGATTGTATATGCATAATTTTCTCTCCATAATATCAACCCAATATAAAAGTTGCTTTTTTTCATTCCAACATGGTCCTTCAGCTAAACTTGCTTTAGCATCTAAAACTAATTCTATATTACTGAACAAGATGTTCACCTCGCGTTATAAGATATTAATATAATTCGATAAGAATAGAGGTAAACCTTTTAGTCAAAGGATATTAAAATTTATGCTGTAGAAAAATGACCTTCTCACAAGTGATTAAAAAAGTGTATAAACAAGGAGAGGAAAATGCATATGATGTTTTATGAGATTGTTTGCTTTTCTTGTAAGAATATATTTCGTGTTTACGAAGGCAGTGAAAAATATAAGCGATTTAAAGAAAAACCAAACGGGGCATATTGTTGTGATGAGTGTAGTCATAAAATTCAATTAGAAGCGATAAAGAATTTTTTTAGGTAATTATATGTTTTTGATTCGGAAAAGTTTGACAATAAAAGTGTTATAAATTATCATATTAAAAAACTAATATTTAAAATGGCATGGAAGAGAAGAGTAGTTAAGAAAGAATACGTACAGAGAGCTCTGGTAGCTGAGAAAGAGCGGTATACATCTTAACGAAAAAAGACTTGGAGCTGCGCAAGGAACTAATTTATTTAGGGATGGTGCGACGGGTTCTCCCGTTATAGAGATAGGGTATAAGCATATTTTGCCGTACCTGAAGAGGTTAATATGGTGACATATTAACAAACTGAGGTGGTACCGCGAAGCTAACAACTCTCGTCCTCAAGATGAATAATCTTGGGGGTGGGAGTTTTTTTATTGCATAAAACTGAGAATACGAAAACAAAAAATAATTGAGGTGAGCAATAAATGCATTGGGCGTATGAAGTAGCACATGAATTAATTAGGAAACATCCAAATAAAGAAACGTTTGTTTGTGCATCTGGAATTAGTCCTTCAGGTTCTGTTCATATTGGGAACTTTCGTGAAATCGTAACGACTTATTTCGTAGTAAGAGCACTTCAAGGTTTAGGGAAAAAGACTCGTTTTATATTTTCGTGGGATGATTATGATCGATTTAGAAAAGTTCCAAAAAATATTGATCCATCTTTTGCAAAGTATATTGGTATGCCATACTGTGATATTCCAGATCCGTCTGGATGTCATAACTCGTATGCGGAGCATTTTGAAAAAGAGTTTGAAAAATCGCTTCAAGCATTTGGAATTGAAGTAGAATTTATTTATCAATATGATGAATATAGAAGCGGAAGGTATAACAAAAATATTTTAGAGGCTTTGTATAAACGAAAAGAAATATATGATATTTTAATGGATTTTAAAACTGGAGAGTGTAGTGAAGAAGAGCGAAACAATTTTTATCCAGCTACATTATATTGTGAGAGGTGTGGAAAAGATACAACAACTATTACACATTTTGATGAAGTATTAAAAACAGTCCGGTATGAATGTGAATGCGGAAATGAAAAAGAATTATCCGTATTAAATACAAATAAAATGAAACTAAACTGGAAAATCGATTGGCCGATGAGATGGATGATAGAGGATGTTATTTTTGAACCGGGTGGAAGAGATCATTCATCAGAAACAGGTAGTTATAATGTATCAAAAGAAATTGCAAGGAAAATATTCAATCGTGAAGCGCCTCATTACGTTGCTTACGATTTCATTGGTATTAAAGGGAATCATGAAAAAATGTCTAGTTCTTCAGGGAATAGCATTACACCAAGCGATTTATTGAAAGTGTATATACCAGAAGTAATTCTCTTTATGTTTGCCAAATACAAACCAGGCGCTGCTTTTCATATTGGGTTGGATGAAGATGTGATTCGTAATTATACAGAGTATGAACGATTGAAAGATAGCTATGAAAATAAAACGCTCAAAAATGAAGATTTATTTGATGCAATTAAACTCTCTAAAGTTGGTAGGCAGTTTAAAGAATATCCGAGATTTAATCAAGTAGCAGGAACGTTACCGCTATTAAATTTTGATTCATCTATTTTACAAGATACATTAGAAAAAATAGATAGAAGTTATACATTAGATGCTATGATAGCGATATGTAACCGCGCAGAGTATTGGATAAAAAACTTTCAATCTGAAAAATTAATTGCGGTAAATCGAGAGAGAAATACAGAGTTTTACAACACATTAGATGAAAGACAGAAAGAATGGTTAGTAAAAGTTTGCAATATACTTCGTTCTAACAAAGATTACTCTAATTTAATGGAGCAATTGTATTCGATTTGCCATCATGACAATAAAAAAATAATGAAAGAAAATCAAAAACAATTATTTATTATTATTTATAAGCTCATTATGAATCAGTCTAGTGGCCCACGTATATCGTTATTAATACATGTGGTGGGCATCGAAAAATTCATCTCATTACTAGATTTCTAAAATAAAGCTAAAAGAAACGCAAGTACTTAGACATCTAAGTACTTGCGTTTCAAATTTTGCTAGCGTGAATACATTTTTGGACATTCATCACCACTTGGTTCATAAAAACAATGGCTTTTAAACTGTCCTACAAATGGCTGATTATACCATTCAGGTGGACAAGCTCCAACTGGACGGAAATACCAAAGAGCCCATCTGCAGGCCAGCGCCATTCACCTTGTAAAACTTTTCGTGCGATTTCTTTTTCTGATTCACGAGCGCGTTGATAAAAATATCCATATTGTACTGCTTCAAATCCGCCGGGGCTTTGATATACAGCGTCGCGTACGGTACGGAGTTGTTTAAAATCTAAGCAATCACAAAATACACGATTAACTACTACGCAGCCAACCAGTTGTTCACCTTGGCGACCTTCGCCTTCAGCTTCAGCACGAATTAAACGAGCTAGTAAATCAACATCACTTTCGTTGTATGGAATAAGGGGCATAGTGATACCACCTTTCTGTTATAGTAAAGAGTGTATGTTATAAAACAATCTGCGTGCTTTTTTACATAAAAATAACATTTAATTTTAAGAGGAGCTTGTATAAAAAGAGCTAATTAGTAATAGTAGATAAATATAAAAGGGAGAGGTATTATGTATCGAATTCATAAAGACCATATCATTTACTCAATGTCAGCAGAAAATAAGCCTTGTATGGAAGTGGAAATTGGGAGCAGTCTTGTATTTGAAACATATGATTGCTTTGAAAATCAAATCGATTCTGAAGATGTTGTGTTTCAAGAATTAGATTGGAACCGAATTAATCCAGCGACTGGACCTATATATGTTAAAGGAGCAGAACCTGGCGATATATTAGCCGTAACGATTGAAAAGATTAAAATTGCAGAGCAGGGCGTTTTAACTACAGGTGCAAACCTTGGTGTAATGGGTGATGAGTTAAATGAAAATACAGTGAAAATTGTCCCAATACATAATGAATATGTTTTGTTTTCAAGTGAACTACAAATCCCGATTAATCCAATGATTGGGGTAATTGGTACTGCACCGAAAGAAGAGAGCATTTCATGTGGCACACCGCATGATCACGGCGGGAATATGGACTGTAAAGAGATTAAAGAAGGAACAACATTACTACTACCAGTTAATGTCCCAGGAGCACTATTAGCGTTAGGTGATTTACACGCAGCGATGGGTGATGGTGAAATTGGTGTTAGTGGTGTAGAGGTTGCTGGTGAGGTAACTGTAACAGTTCAAATTATAAAAGGGGAAAAATGGCCACTACCAATGGCTATTCAAAAAGAAAAAGTAATGACGATTGCTTCAGAGAAATTGTTAGATGATGCAGCAAGTCGTGCTGTACATAATATGGTGACATTTTTACATGAAGAATTAGCAATGTCTAAAGCTGATGCAACGCTTTTATTATCGGCAGCAGGTAATTTAAAAGTTTGCCAAGTTGTGGATCCGTTGAAAACGGCGCGTATGGAATTAGGGGTGGATTATGTGGAGAAACTAGGATTTACTTTTAGTAAATTTCATATTAAATAGATAAGGGACAAAAAAGGATACTTTTGTATAAAAGCATCCTTTTTTAATTTACGGATTTTGTGAAAAGAGGTAGTATTTATTTTATATAAGTATATTTGAGATTGTGGATTAAAAAGGAGTTCAATAATGGTCAAAATTATGATTGTAGAAGACGATATGAAAATTGCAGAACTATTATCAAAACATGTTGCGAAATATGGTTATCAAGGAGTTATTGTATCGGACTTTCAAAATGTATTAGACATTTTTTTAGATGAACAACCAGAGTTAGTTTTATTAGATATTAATTTACCGAGTTTTGATGGGTACTTTTGGTGTCGTCAAATTCGCGGTGTTTCTACATGTCCGATACTATTCATTTCGGCTCGTGAAGGTACGATGGATCAAGTTATGGCGTTAGAAAATGGTGGCGATGATTTTATTCCGAAGCCTTTTCATTATGAAGTTGTAGTGGCGAAAATTCGTAGTCATTTAAGACGTGCATATGGAGATTATGCACCGAAACTAGAAGAGCGAATGATTGAGCAACAAGGCCTTTGTTTATATCCTGAAAGACTTGTATTGAAACTTAGAAACGAAGAGATTGATATAACGAGAAACGAAGCTATTTTATTAGAGACATTAATGAAAAATTATCCGCGTGTTGTGAGTAGGGAAGTGTTGTTAAATAAATTATGGGATAGCGAATCTTATGTTGATGATAATACATTAAGTGTAAATACAACACGTGTGCGTAAAAAGTTACAAACGTTACATATAGAAGGTGCGATTGAAACGATTCGTAGTGTTGGATATAGATTGCATATTACTTGGGATACTGGTATAGAAAAATGATAAGGTTGTTTATACGTGATCATATACCACTTATTTGCTTTACTATAATTCAACTACTAGCTATATTTCTCGTATATTGGTTTGATGGGCATAATCATATTACAACGGCGTTATATGCAATGTTTCTAGGGGCTTTCTTTATGGGAAGTTATTTAGTGTTTCGTTATTTTACACATCGTTCTTTTTATGAGCGCTTAGCAAACCCGATGCAATCTTTGGATGAATCTGTTCAAAAATCTGACTTTGCAGCTGTATCGGCTGCTCTTCAAGAACTACTTGAGGTGCAATATCGACATTATCAAAATCAGCTGCAAATGCAAGAGAGAAAAAATAATGACCATTTAACCTTTATGAATCAGTGGATTCATCAAATGAAAACACCTTTATCTGTAATAGAATTAATTACACAGGATGAAGTAGATTCACGTTTTGAAAGTATAAATGAGGAAACTGATCGATTAAAAAAGGGATTAGAAATGGCTCTGTATGTCGCACGTTTAGAAGCATTTACACAAGATTTTTATGTAGAAAGAGTACAACTACATAAAATAGTGAATGATTCGGTACATGAGCATAAACGGTTCTTTATCCGGAATTTTGTATATCCAGAGCTTGAAATTGATAAGGACATTACTGTAGAAAGTGATGCGAAATGGTTACAATTTTTAATTGGGCAAATACTATCGAATGCGATTAAATATTCATCAGGTAGTAGAGAAAAGATTAAAGTGAAAGCTTGTAAGGAAGGTAATACCGTTATACTTGAAATTGCTGATAATGGCGTAGGTATACCGAAGCAAGATTTACCAAGAGTCTTCAAACCTTTCTTTACAGGAGAAAACGGTAGAGATTTTAAAGAATCAACAGGAATGGGGCTATATCTCGTATATGAAATTACGAAGCAATTAGGACATAGTGTAGAAATCCATTCAGAAGTTGATAAAGGTACGGTAGTACGAGTAATATTTTTTAATGTGTAAAAAGTGATCAAGGCTAAAGAACGTTGGAGATAAGTTTTTTAGCCTTGTTTTGTATTTTTTAAAAAGTTTTCACATGAATAAATGATACAAATTAGTAAAAATTAAAGATATGAGCACATGAAATTGTAAAAATAAACTTGAAGAAAAATAATTGCTTTTGAAGTACAAATAATAATGTTTACGCATACAGTATTATCATGGTACAATATGGTTATTAATGACAGAAAGGAATGATGGGTGGACGATGATTAACTAATCTTATTTTTAAATGTTGAAATTCAATAAATTTCAATTTCTAAAAAATAGGATTGGTCTGCCCAATTTCCATAGAACGGTATTGCTATTTATGTTACGTAATAGCTTATTTGGGTGTAAATATTTTAACGACTAATCCTGCCAAATTTATTTGGGAGGATTTTTTTATTCTCCCTTAATGAAAGGGATCGGTATTATGAAAGAACTATTAAAATTAAATGATGTTTATGTTGAAATAAAAGAAAATATGTTGTTAGAGAAAATGAATGTGACAGTAAAACAAGGGGATGTTATCGGATTAATTGGTAAAAACGGTGCTGGTAAATCAACGTTACTTCAATTAATAAATGGAAAGATTGAGCCTTCAAAAGGGATTGTTGAATGGCAGCAAATGAATATGACAACCGCATATGTTGAGCAAGAAATAGAATCTTTTATTAGTAATGATGTAATTGCAAAAGAAGCAGAACTTCTTGCGAAATGGGGCGTGCCAACGAACGATTTTCATACTTTAAGTGGTGGTGAAAAGCTGAAAATTCGATTAGCAAAAGGATTTGCTGAAAATCCTAATGTCTTAATATTAGACGAACCGACAAATCATTTAGATGAGATCAGTACGGGATTTCTCATTAAACAAATAAAAAACATGAAAGGTACAGTTATCGTTGTATCGCATGATCGATATTTTTTAGATGTTGTCGCAACAAAAATATGGTCAATTGAGGACAAAAAATTAATTGAGCATAGTGGTAATTATACGAGCTACATGAAAGCACGTGAGCAAAAAAGAAAGTCGCAGCAGCGTGAATATGAAAAACAACAAAAAAAGATAGAACAAGTAGAAACACATATAAAAGAATTGAGTTCATGGTCACAAAAGGCACACGCGCAGTCTACAAAACAAGAAGGTGTGAAAGAATTCTATCGTGTAAAAGCGAAGCGAATGGATGCACAAGTGAAGTCAAAACGAAAACGACTTGAAAAAGAGCTGGAGAAAACGAAAGTAGAACGTGTGAAAGAAGAGTATTCAGTTGAGTTTTCTATTCAAGCGAACAAAAAAGTAGGAAAACGCTTTTTAGAAGTAAAGCAATTAAAAAAAGACTTTCATGGGAAAGTATTATTTGAAAACGTTAATTTTACAATTCAGCACGGTGAGAAAGTTGCGATTGTTGGACCAAACGGTAGTGGGAAAACAACATTACTGAAGATGATTATGGGAACGGAAACTGCTGAAGGAGAAATATGGATTTCACCTTCAGCAAACATCGGCTATTTAACACAAGAAGTTTTTGATTTACCGCTTGATAAAACACCAGAAAATTTATTTTTTAAAGAGACGTTTGAAGAAAGAGGAAAAGTCCAAAATTTAATGAAACATTTAGGATTCCAAGCGTCTCAATGGAAAGAGCCGATTGAGCATATGAGTATGGGAGAAAGAGTAAAGTGTAAGCTAATGGCTTATATTTTAGATGAAAAAGATGTACTCATTTTAGACGAACCGACGAATCACTTGGATCTACCTTCACGTGAACAACTTGAAAATACATTAGCTGAGTATAACGGAACATTAGTAATTGTATCTCACGATCGATATTTTCTGGAGAAAACAACTAACACAAAACTCGTGTTTTCAAACAATACGATACAAAAGCAGCTAGAAGAACCTACTAAAACAAGAGATGATATTGAAGAGCTACGTTTAACGTTAGAAACAGAGAGACAAGAAGTATTAGGAAAATTAAGCTTTTTAACTTCTAAAGACAAAGAATATAAAGCACTGGATGAACGGTTTATTGAACTTACGAAGCAGATTAAGGAGCTATAACGTAAATAAGGGGGATTAACATGGGAGAAGAGAGATTCACTAAGTTATTTAAAATAGATTGTGGAGATATATACTTGCAAGAGTTTACGGTCAAAGATGCAGAGAGTATTTATAAAATAGCAAATCAACCGGAAATAGCAAAATTTTTACCAGACTGGAAATCAACGAAAGAACAAAGGATGGATTGGATTGCAGATTATGAAATACCAGCAAACAAAGCATTTCTTGATGCAGTGAAAACTACGAATAACATAGATAATCATATGTTAAAGCTAGGAATATTTAAGAAAGCTACAAATGAACTCATTGGATGGTGCTGCACGGGTATGAAAGAAGAACTCCCTTCACCAAACAGAGAGATAATGTATGCTATCTCAAATGAATATCAAAATCATGGCTATGCTACAAAAGCGACTAAAGGTTTAATTGACTATTTGTTTAAAGAAACAAATTTAAATGTCCTTAACGCAATTGCTTTAATTAACAATGTAGCATCAAATAAAGTTATTGAAAAATGCGGGTTTATTTATAAGAGCCAACAGAGGATAGA
>NZ_JBNLYC010000117.1:0-14278 GCF_050172015.1 Bacillus sp. GMa5/1
AACATTGTTGTTTTCCACCTTAATATTCATATGCATTTTATTACATTGATTTTCATACAATTTTCATTACATACAATGCAATAAAAATCATAATAACCTCAAATGAATTATTATTTTTAGATAATAATTCATTTGAGGTTATGTCACCATTTTAATACTAACAAAAAAGTGCAGATTTTCATCTGCACTTTTTTTTATTCTTCCACTTCAGCTTCTGCACTACTATTTTCAAGATGCTCCTTCTGAGCTTCCTCTTGCAACTCTGCTGAAATCATCCCATAATAAAGTTCCGGATATAACCCAAATATTTGATATACACTTCCTAAAAACGGCATCAGAATCCCTCTTTTCTAAAGTTGTATTGCCACTTTTAAGGATTCCCTTTTCATTCATTATACATTCGTTTTTGGCGTTTCTTCTTCATCTTGAACACTTAATAAATTTTGCCATTTTTTATACGGAGCGCTATTTGGATCTACATATCCTTTTGCATGCGAGCGATCCCACAATTGTTTAATAAACATTTCTTTCTCTTTCTTTGCCACCATATCGGCACCTGTACCGTAATAGTTCTGGAAATACAACTCGATTTCATCGAGGAATAGTCTTAATAATTCATCTGATGTTTCTTCTAATGTCGGATCATACTTCGCTTCACGGTCATACATTAAAATCATATCTAAAAGATTGTGGATATGTTCTTTTCTAAGCCATCTTACATCTTGGGCTCCTAATACGAACGGATGTGTATATAAATGTCCACCTTGTATCATCGCCTTTTCTTGCTCTTCTTCAAATCGTGACAAGATGTTTTCATAAATAAACGGATTATGAAGCAATGCTCTGTGTAATTTATAACTTTCGCTTGAAATATTTTTCCCCATCGACTGAATTAAAAAGCTACGTCCTACACCGTTATATTGATACACAAATTGTCCATCAACAGCAACTAAACTAATCCAGCGATACATATATGCGTATAGTAATGCACGATTACATTTATCATAATCTAATTTTGTTTGAGTCGCGTTTAAATCTGGCATAAAGGCTGGTAAGTGCCAATACTTATCTAAATGCGGCGTTAAACTAGATTTTTTACTATTTAATTTATTTACACGGCGATAATACGATTGGAAATAGTCACCTTTATCATTCATAAATCCGTTTGAAATATGTCCTGATGATAATTTAGGAAAATCTTGCAGCGATAAGCCGTAATGCGCTCGATAACAGATTACTTCAAATGGCGAAAAGGCTTCATGTACTGTATCTTTTTCTTTAAACATTTCTTGAATTAATTCCTCTTGCAGCTCTTTCTTTAAAGAAGGATGTATACCCCAATATTGTAATTCCCTATGATGAGCAACTTTCGGAACGAATGGACTCGCTAAATGGAACAAGTCTTCAATTTTTTCACGAACGTATTCATCGCGATCACGTTTCTTATAATCTGCTTCTTTTCGCAACGCTTCAATGATATTCAGTTCTAATTTATCACGATAGCGTACTTGCAGTTCGTCATAACAATAGCTCAGTATATGTTCTCGGTAGAAATCCTCTACCTTTTTCGACTGAATCTCTTCTGTTTTCGCATCACGACAATATTCCCCGTACAAACTCATATAAATTTCCGCTGATATATCTTTCGGTAGTACACCTAAATTTAAATGTTGCTGCATATCTTGCCATATCTTTTCTTGCAGCTGTTCCTCAGCTAATACATATACATTCGTCGGGTTTGTTTTCCCTTCAAATTCCTTACTGCGCTTTTGGATTTCAAACAGTAAATTTTCACGTGTTTCATGTAAATTATCAAAAAATCTTTCCCAATATTGAATCATTTTATTAACTGCTTGATATAGCGATTGATATACAAGTTCTAATAGCATTTCTTTTCGATATTCATTTAATTTGTGTACATATTGCGTTACGATGTCTTCAAATTCTCTTTTGAATAAACGTTGCTGATTATTAATCATTTTTCCGAACCAGCCTTGTTGTTGAGCAATTTCTACTCGGCGTACAGCCGTTACCGTGCCATCGATATTACCTACATTAAATTTTTTATCGTAGTTTTGAATTACATTACGCTTTTGTTCATTATTTTCATGTAATCGATTCATTTTTTCTACTAACTGTTTTCGAATTTCATATAACATAAAACGTGCTGCTACTGGATGAACTGGATCTGTTTTCTTTAAAAACCATGTATTTAATTGATAGGACTGCCCTTCAGAACCACTTGGTGAAAAGCGGTCTGATTCAATCATGTCATATAAAAGTGTCGTTACATGTTCATGTACACGGCTCGGAATCGCATATGCATATAAGCGAACCGCATGATCCACTCTTGCCACTTCGCCTTTCATTTGTTCCATCATTTTCAGTTTCGCAGCTGAAATTTTACACTCATGTTGCAAACGATTTAATTCCTCATCTTTTTGCACCGTTCGTTGTACATAACTTTCTACAGCTTCTAAAAACAGTTTTGATTTCGCAACTCCGAGCTTACCACCCTCTGCTCCTTCACGTGTTTCATTGTACATTTGTCTATAGAAAATATGAGCTTGCTCTGGACGGGTAGCAAGATGTTCCAAGTCCTCTAAATAACTTTTACCTCTCTCCGGCTTTTCACGCTGCATCCCTCGTTTTACATCTTGGTCATATCTTTGCTTCTTCTCTTGAAACAGTTGATCTAAATGAAGCCACGATTCATCTAAACCTTGCACAGCCCATTTTAAAGCACAATATTTTAACACATGCTCATACGGATAAATGAGTTTTGCCGTTCCTGCCCCGCAATATCGTCCTTTTCCGCTTGATTCTGCTAATTGCTGAATTTGATTGTCTTCTTGTGCAAAATGACTTGTGGACATCGGGCTAAATAACTGTAAATAAATTGTATTTGCCATCTGTTCCATATAATCTGATAAATTGTGTAAATGGTGTCCATGTAGGTTTTCATAATCGTATAAGAAACAATAATTGTACGGTAAATGATGTTGTTTAATTGTATGATTCGTTCTTCCGTCTTCATCTACTTGATCAGGGCGATACTCTAATTCAATTGTTACACCGCCGCGTTTTGATAATTCTCCAGTAGAACCGAGCGTAATAGCATGTAATTCTTTTAACGATGCATAGCCGTTCGCTTGCACCGTTTCAAACTCTTTCCCACTAACTGTTCTCGTCTTTACTAAAACATCCGGCATTAAAAACGCACCGCGTATTAAAATGTTATGATGCTGCAATTTCTTCCGAAGCATTTCACGTAAATATAATGCAATTTGCAGAAACATCCCCGAACCTGTTCCGCCTGCTAGTGATGTTACTATAATGACACGCACACCATATTCTGTTTGATCACTTGTAACCGGAAAAATTTTCTCAATTTCTTGCCAAAAGGACGTTAATTTATCTTCTTTCATCGCAGCACGTAACGCTAAACGTGAAATGACGCGTAACTGTCCTGCTCCTTCTGTTAATGGTTTATCAAGTATAGTCGGATCCATCGGAAACCACTCTGGGATTGTTGGATCTCCTGCAATATACTCCCTGGGCGTTTTACTAGAACTCGTTTGTGTCTTAAACTTTCGAATATGATCAAATTTACTCAATGTATTCACATCTGTATCAAATACGTGCATTGCTACCTTTTTCCGGCGCTCTTCAGGTAATTTTTCATATATTTGATGCGTCACAGTACTACCGATTCCACCTAAACCAATTAATATTGTTGGAACTTGTAATGTCATGTGAACCACCTTCCTATTCTTGCTTGTTTGAAAAAAGGGAAAGAGAATCAATACTCCATCCCCTTCTTTTCCCTATCTACTATTCACATTCGTACTTGTAAATCTCTTTACCATATCCTCTATCAATTAGTAAAAGTTCATTTGGATATAGTGTCTTATGTTCCATTCCTACTTCATCCTTTGTTATAAACATCCCATCAATAATCATTCCAACTACTTGTGATTCTTTCGCTACAAAGACAGATTTCGAACCTTTCTTCGCTATAAACGTAACGGATTGCACTGTTTTTCTTTCTGCTCTAAATGGGATACCAAAATAATGGTTCCACCATTTATTTCGAAGTAATTCTGGTTCAGATTGATATAGCCAATCTTTCGCTACCTCTTGATCCCATTCATAATACAGTAGTGCTTTCCGGTGAAATCTTGGCCGAACAATCCATCCTAAAACAATGATTCCTACTACTAGTAGTAATAAAGTGATAGGAATGACAAACTTAAAAATAAGCGCATATTTTTCATAAAACGGAGCATCTTGAATATGGAATGTTATGTTTTTCTTTACTTCTTGTAACTTTGAATCCTGCATTACGATGGTAGCTTCTACGGTGCCGGTATCTGTAAAATTAAATGTGTCGGAGTAATAAGGACGAGGATAAACATAGATTTGATTTCCATGTTGCTTTATTTCATAGTTGATTGATTGTTTAGATGTGACACCAGTAGATTTTAATAGTTTCTTTACAGCCTCTTCTGTCATCGGCTTACCATCTAACTGTGGTTGTATAATAAACGGTTTACTATTCTCTAAATTTGTTACTTTTTCTTCATAATCTTTCGTAATCGTTTGTAGTGATAATTTTGGTTTTTCCGTTACTTCGATTTTAAATTCTTTCGTCTGTCTGTAAAATCCCTTTATGTTCATATGAACTTTCCCACGCACTAGCCCTTTAGCAATCTTCATTTCGTAGTAAAATACATGTTTTTTATCGTCCCACTTCATCGGGTACTGTTTTCCTTCTATTTCTAATTCTGCCTGAAAGTAAGAAGACTGAACTGGCAACTCCGTAGGCTTTGCTTCAATAACAGCAGTAACACCTTCATACATTTTCTCTACATTTTTTTGACTACTATCATCTTTGGCATAAGTAGAAACCGTATAATTAAGCGCTGGTTCAACTAGTACTTGTAGTCCTTCTTTCTCAATGTCCTGGTCCACTTCTATCGTATAAGTTCCTGGTTTAATAACTTCCTCATTTTCCGTACTTATATGAACTATATTTCCGAACAATTTTGCTTCTCCTGGTGCATGTATGGAAAAAGAAGATTGTAATTGTAATGGTTTAGAAATTTGTGTGACCTGATAATCGGGCAGAGAAGGCGATTGTCGTACAAGCGTCATACGCTTTAACGGAAACGGTGTTGTAATCTCTACTCTTTTCCCCACTACTTTCGTTTTTACAATCGATTCAACAGAGGAGAATGGATCACGATTTGCAACTAATGCTGCCACTTGATTTACACTTTTTACAATGCCATCTTCTCCGCTTGACGGCATCGTAACACCATTTATCTCTTTCTTCCATATTTCCTTGAACGTATTTAGTTGTTCTTTTTCTTGTTGTCCTAAATCTTCTTCCATCGTAATTAAGACTGGATGTAACGATATCTTTTTTGCATCCATTTCTTTCTTAAACTGGGCTAATTTCTGCAAAATTTGTTCTTTTCCGCCAACCTTATCTTTCTCTAAATCATTAAATGCCCCGTCAGTTAATACAATAAGCCAAAATTCACGTTTTCCATCTATATCTGCTTCCTTTTTTATAGATTGCATCGCCGTTTCTACCGCGCTAAATGGAGTATTTAAATACGTTTTCCATGCTCCAATTCCCTCAATTTCTGTTTGCCTTTTATCCTTCGTTAACGAAATGTTTAATGGCTCATTCGGCTTACTCATTGGAACGTAAGAAAATTTATCTTTTTCATCCAATAGCGCAACTAAACTTTGCAAAGCATAATTGGCATATTTCCAGCGATCGTTATTTCTCATGCTGCCCGAATCGTCATATACAAGTGAAACGACCCTTTCCTTTGCCTCCTCTCCTTTTGCAAAAGCTGATAAAGGTAAACATATAAATAGAAACAACATGAACGTGGCACAAATTCGGATTTTCATGATGAGGCTTCGCCACCTTTGTAGACAAATTCCTATGTTTAAATTTATGAGAGGAAACAAGATATATGACTTGTATTTTAGGACAACGAACCCAGCATAATTTTATTATGTAAACAGTTATAAGAACTGAATATTATTCCTTCTAGCGTTTTCTATCCGATACTATAAGTAAAAAAGCCTGTTTAAGCTCCACACTTAAAACAGACTTTTCCTACTTTTTATTTTAAAAACACATAACAAAAAGTTTGATTTTTGACTTAACACATCACTTCTATTGTAAATCCACCAGGTGCTTCAACATAAAACGTATACGCATGGACATGCTTAGGAGGCTCGACCAAAAATCCATCTTCCTTCAATCTTTGATTTATCTTATCTACTTGTTCTTCACTTTCTTGTGGAAATCCTACGTGAAATGTTTTTGGATACTGAACTTCTTTTCCTTTCATTAAAGTTAGTATAAATCCATCATTATCACGCATAACTGCAAAGCCATTTCCCCTTGTTCCACTACAAATTAGACCAAAATACTTCTCTAAAAACTCTCTAGCTGCTGTTACATCTGTAACTGTTAAATTAAGATGTTTAATTCCCAATCCTTCACCTTCTTTCTCAATTTTCTAACATTTTATCATACAAATAAAAAACACGCCTTCCACAGCGTGTTTCATTGCTTTACATACACTTCAACAATCGGATTCTCTTTATTATCCGCATGCAAGCGTATATTCTCTTCACTTGTATTATAAATACTAGCTAATAACATTATCGTTAACACATTAGGTGTCTTCGCATCACTTCCGTATTTTCTCTCAAGCGCTTCCTTATATTCAAAATCTAAATCCCCCTGCACATATGTATACACTTCAAAACCATCTTCTAAATTGCAAACTACTGTATCAATAATATCTGTCCCTACTTGCTTCTTCATTTCCTCTCGTAACGCTTCAATAAAATCTTTCCATGGTACTTCGTATGTCTGAAACTGATCTGTAGATTTCATGCCTTTTCCTCCTTATATATCCTCTTCTTATATTTCCCCTTTCCTATAACAATTATGATAGATAGGGCATTCGTACAAGCCGCACTTGTCCCCCTTACATATCGTATTACTGTAATGCGGAAGGAGGAAAGAATATGCATAGACAAAAATGTTATGATACATGCCAACGTTATTTCGGAAAAGTTGTTCGGATTGAAGACCGTGATGGCCGTATACATTTAGGTAAAATAATCGATGTGACACAAAACTCTGTATGGATCGAACCGGTGCAACAGCGCTCATCTTTTGATTCAGGGTTCGGATACTACGACGCTTATGCAAACGGTGGTTGTGACCTTTGTGGAGGCCTTAGCAGGTGTGATAGTTGTGGATTCGGATGCGGTGGTGGATTCAGCAGCTGCGGATGTGGTGGTCGTGGTTGTAGTAGTTGTGGTTGCGGCGGCTGGGGAGGCGGCGGTTGTGGCTGGGGTGTTGAACTCGGATTTGGTTTCATCTTCGGAATTACATTAGCTGCATTATTTTTCATTTAACATAGTAAAGAGTTGGCTACCTTTAGCCAACTCTTTTTCTTTATTTTTCACATATAAAAATACGATGCCCTAAAATGTGTTGGTACATAAGCCGTACATTTTCATGCTGTGCCCACGCCTCATATAACTCATTCGGAATATGTGAGGATACATTCCATTCTGGCTCTTCTACATAGCCAGAGATTGTTTCTGCAATCGTGCCACCACCCGCAATTATAATTCTTTTAAAATTTGCTTTCTGAAATAATTGTACCCACTCATTCTCAGTTAACAGTTCTTTCATGCCATATAATTGGGCGATTTTTTCTTCCTCACCCTTATCAATGTGCCTATCAATAATCATTTCAATGACAACAAGCTTACCGTCCTGCTGTAATACACGATAACACTCCGAGATAACCCTTTCTTTGTCTGTAAAAGCGATGATTGATTCTCCAAGTACGAACTCAAATGAGTTATTCAAACACGGTAAATGCTCTACATTTCCTTCAATTAATTGTATATCTAACCCTTCAAACAACCATCTATCTTTTGCCTTTTGAATCATAATTTCATTCTTTTCAACCGTTGTTACTTTATAGCCAAATTCCCTTGTCATATACGCCGCTGTTTTCCCCGTACCACAACCTATCTCAAGGACATTCGCTCCATATTTAAAAGGCAGTTGTGCTAACAATTGTTTTGTTAACGTAAAGCCACCAGGATGAGCACTTCCTATTCCGTAATAAGCTAGGAAATCGATGTATGTGTTTCGTTTCATGGGATTCTCCCTTTTTTATTTTATATATTCGAGCACGGAAGAAAAGTGCATAGAAAAAAGGGCGTATTGTACGCCCCTCATCTTACTTATCCTCTGTAATATATGCCCATTTATAGCTGTAGTCTCCACCAACCGGATGGTGAACAATACCTTTTACTTTCTGTCTTTGAACGATAGCATCACCACGTTGATATAATGGTGCAATTACAGCATCATCAAGTAATATTTTCTCAGCTTTTAGTAAGCTATCCCAACGTTCTTTCGTTTTCGTTAATAGCTCGCCTTTACCTTTTTCTACAATTTCATCATATTTTGGATTTGAATATCCAGTTTGGTTATGAGGACCATTTGTAACGAACATATCAATGAATGTCATTGGATCTAAGTAGTCAGGGCCCCAACCAGCGTAAGATAAATCATAATCTAAATCTGATTCTAATTTTAATTTTTGTTTAAACGGTTGATTTTTCAAGTTCACTGTTAACCCTGGTAAGTTTTTCTCAAGTTCTCCTTTTAAGAATTCTCCTACTTTCTTCGCATTATCGCTATCGTAGTTTAATAGCTCAATCGTTACTTGCTCTTTTCCAAGTTCTTTTTTCGCTTTTTCCCAATGCTCTTTTGCTTTTTTCACATCTGTTTTTAAAATATCTCCATTTTCTTTACGGAAGTCTTTTCCATCTGGACTCTTAGCAAATTCTTTTGGTACTAAGTAATCTGCTGGTGTAGATCCGTCATTTAAAATAACGTTCGTTAAGCCTTTTTTATCATATGCCTTTGCAATCGCTAAACGTAAATCTTTGTTCTTTAATACTGTATCTTGCCCACCACGTTTTTGGTTTAAACGTAAGAAGAACGTTGATGGTGTTTTTTGTGTATAAAAGTCTGGATTTGATTTATATTTGTCAACCATTTCAGATGTAAGTCCCGCACGATCGATTTGTCCGCTTTCATATAAGTTTACACGTGTACCGCTATCTTTTACTACGTTAAAGTTGATTTCATCTAACTTAACTGTTTTATTATCCCAATATTGTGCATTTTTCTTTAATTTCCATCCTTCTTCATGTTTCCAGTCTGTTAATGTAAATGGTCCGTTGTATAACGTTGTATCTGCTTCTAAACCAAATTTTTCACCTTTTTCTTTTACGAATTTTTCATTTAACGGATAGAATGTTCCGAATGAAGTTAATTCTACAAAGTAAGGAACTGGATTTTCTAATTCTACCTCTAATGTGTAATCATCTACAGCTTTTACACCTAACGTATCAAGTGGTGCTTTCCCATCATTAATTGCTTTTGCGTTCTTTAAATCAAACATAATGTATGCATATTCCGCTGCTGTATTTTTATCTACCGCACGTTTCCAAGCAAACACGAAATCCTTCGCTGTTACAGGGTCTCCATTTGACCATTTTGCATTTTTATTTAATGTAAATGTATACTTTTTACCATCATCACTCTTTTTATATGATTCAGCAACCCCTGGAGCTGCCTTATTATCTTTATCAAGTCGATATAAACCTTCCATTACGTTATTTAAAGCAAGAAACGATACTTGGTCTGTCGCTTTCGAAGAATCCATAGATGGAATTTCTTGGGCTTCTGTTAGATTCAATACTTGCTTAGCTGCTAATTTTCCACCTTCTTTTTCACCGCTTTTTGGTGTTGTGCTTGCCTTCTCTTTATCTCCTGATCCAGAGCAAGCTGTTAATGCCATACTCATTACTAAAACTGGTGCTACGACCGCTGTCAATTTTTTCATCTTTTTTCTCTTCATTTTTTTGTACCCTCCCCAATTATATGTACGATATTAACATTTAGAAATTCTCTACTAACTTTTGTTATCAGAAAATTCTTATTAATTAATATTCTACTGTTTTTTTTAATTTTGTAAAGTATTTTTGTAAATTTTCTAAATATTTATTTTTTTATTATAGTAACTTGTTGTTTTAACTACTATATGAATTATCCCCCGTCTACTATATGTAAACATCCCTCCCCTTATTCCACTCTATTACTACGTTCTATATTTTTCTTATTAGCATGAGGTCTCTTACTATCATTCATCTGTCTTACTACTTACTGACCTCTCTAATTTCCTCCGATAGAACCTTCCTAATTACCTACCCGATTCTCAATAGGCTAACGAGATTTTATTCCCTTATACATACTAAAAAGCATTTCAAAAGCAGCTCAGCCACTTTTGAAATGCTTTCACTTTATTTTTTTCCGCCATCCTCAGTTACATACGCCCACTTAAAGCTATATTCTGGACTGATGTTATGTTTCACAATTCCTTTTACATTCGGTTTCATTACGTACGATCTTCCTGTTTGATATAAAGGAACTAACCCTGCATCTTCTTCAAGGAATAATTTTTCAGCTTTCCCTAACGTTTCCCAGCGTTTTTTCGCATCACTCATTAATTCGTTACCTGCTTTTCCTACCATTTCATCGTATTTTGGATTTGAATAACTCATTTGGTTGTACGGGCTCTTCGATTCAAACATATCAATAAATGTCATTGGATCCGCATAGTCTGGACTCCAACCTGCATAAGAAATTTCATAATCTTGCGCAGTTTCTAATTTTAATTTTTGTTTGAACGGCTGAATTTTCGTATTAATCGTTACACCTTTTAAATTTTTCTCAATTTGATCTTTTACATAGTCAGCAATCTTTTTCGCAGTTCCATCATCATAGCTTAGCAATTCAATTGTAACTTGATCTTTTCCAAGTTCTTTTTTCGCTTCTTCCCACGCTGCTGCTCCTTTTTTCGGATTATATTTCAGACCATTTTTAAATGTATCTTGATAATCTTTACCATCTGGCCCTGTCGCAAGTCCTTTTGGAACCAATTGATCTGTTGCTTTTGATCCATTATTTAAAATTACATTCGCCAATCCTTTTTTATCAACTGATAATGCAATTGCTTCACGAAGTTTTTTGCTCTTTAAAGGCGTATCTTGTCCGTTACGTTTTTGATTTAAACGTAAGAAGAATGTACTTGATTCCGCATACTCACCATATTCTTCTTTGTTCGATTTATATTTATCTACAAACTCTCCTGATAGTAATGTAAAATCAATTGATCCTGTATCATATAAGTTTACTTTCGTTGCAACCTCTTTTACTACACTATAGTTAATTTCTTCTAATTTCACAGTCTTTTTATCCCAGTACTTATCATTTTTCTTCAGCTGCCAACCTTGTTCATGTTTCCATGAAGACATAACGAATGGACCATTATACACAGTTGTATCTGCTTCTAAACCGTACTTATCACCTTTTTCTTTTACGAATTTTTCATTTAATGGATAGTATGATGGGAATGCTAATAAATTTAAGAAATACGGTACCGGTTTTTCTAATTCTACTTCTAGCGTGTAATCATCTACCGCCTTCGCTCCTAATTCAGTTACAGGTTTTTCTCCTTTATTAATCGCTTCTGCATTTTTAATATAGTAAGCAATAAATGCATATTCTGCCGCAGTATTCTTATCAAGTAAGCGCTTCCATGCGAAAACGAAATCTTTCGCTGTTACAGGATCACCATTTGACCATTTTGCATCTTTTCGCAGTTTAAACGTATACTTTTTACCATCTTCACTTTTCGTACTAGACTCTGCCGCAGCAGGAATTGGCTTATTATCTTTATCAAGGCGATATAGGCCTTCCATCGTGTTCCCTAAAATTTGCGAACCTAATGTATCAGTAGATTTAGAAGTATCCATCGTCGGAATTTCTTGGTTTTCCGTACGATTTAATACTTGTTTCGCTGCATATTTAATATCAGATTTTTTTTCTTCCCCACTATTTGATGTAGTAGTCGTTTTCTTTTCCTCACCTGACCCAGAACATGCTGTCAATGCAACACTCATCGCTAAAACTGGTACTACAACTGCCGTTAACTTTTTCATCTTTTTTCTCTTCATTTTTGTACCCTCCCTAATTATATGTACATTACCAACCCTTGAGAGACCCCTTACTAAAGATTTATTTTTCAGAAAATTACAACTAATGTTATTCTACTCTTTTTTTCGTATTTGTAAATAGTTTTTTAAATATTCTGGTTTTTTAAACTTAGTAGGATTTATCCCCCATCTACTATATGTACATACTATACACCTTATTCTCCTCTATTTAACCACACTAAAAATTAGTATTTTAAGCTCACAAAAAAAGCATTTAAAAGTAGCTAAGCCACTTTTAAATGCTTTTTCAACTCTATTATTTTTCAGTCACATATGCCCACTTAAAGCTAAATTCTGGACTGATATTATGTTTTACTACTCCCTTTACATTTGGTTGTAAAACATAAGAATCTCCTCGTTGATATAAAGGTACAATCGCTACATCTTCTTCAAGTAATGTTTTTTCAGCTTTTCCTAACTCTTCCCAACGTTTTTTCGCATCGCTCATTAATTCCGTTCCAGCTTTTTTCACCATGCCGTCATATTTAGGGTCAGAGAAGCTCATTTGGTTATGAGAATGTCCAGTCTCAAACATATCTAAGAACGTCATTGGATCTGCATAATCCGGATTCCATCCGCCATACGAAATATCATATTGTTGTTCAGTTTCTAATTTTAGTTTTTGCTTAAATGGTTGAAGTTTAATATTAACTGTTACACCTTTTAAGTTTTTCTCAATCTGATCTTTAATATATTCGCCAACTTTTTTCGCATTACCAGTATCGTAGTTTAAGAATTCAATCGTAACTTGGTCTTTTCCAAGTTCTTTTTTCGCTTCTTCCCAAGCTGCAGCCGCTTTTTTAGGATTTGGTTTCAAACCGTTTTTAAATGTTTCTTGGAAATCTTTACCGTCCGGTCCAGTTGCTAATCCTTTTGGCACTAAGAAGTCAGCTTCTTTTGATCCATCATTTAAAATTACGTTTGCTAAATTCTTTTTATCAACTGATAGTGCAATTGCTTCACGTAACTTTTTACTCTTTAATGGTGTATCTTGTCCATCACGTTTTTGGTTCATACGAATGAAATACGTACTCACTTGTGAATATGTTCCGAATTCATCTTTCTTATTTCTGTATTTATCTACGAACTCTCCAGTTAATAAAGCAAAGTCAACTTGACCGCTATCATATAAATTGATAAGAGTTGCTGGTTCTTTAACAACACTGAAGTTAACTTCTTCAAGTTTTACAGTCTTTTTATCCCAATATTGATCATTTTTCTTTAATTGCCATCCTTGTTCATGCTTCCAATCTTTAAGAACGAACGGTCCATTATAAACTGTTGTATCAGACTCTATACCGAACTTCTCGCCCTTTTCTTTAACGAACTTTTCGTTTAATGGATAATATGATGGGAATGCTACTAAGTTTAAGAAGTACGGTACTGCTTGCTCTAACTCAACTTCAAGCGTAAGATCATCTACTGCTTTTACTCCTAATTCAGTTACAGGTTTTTCTCCTTTATTTACTACTTCTGCATTTTTAATCGGGAATGCGATAAATGCATACTCAGCAGCTGTTTTTGGATCTAATAGACGTTGCCAAGCATATACGAAATCTTTCGCCGTTACTGGATCTCCATTTGACCATTTTGCATCTTTACGTAGTTTAAATGTATATTTTTTACCATCTTCACTTTTCGTGCTAGATTCTGCTGCAGCTGGAATAGGCTTATTATCTTTATCAAGACGATATAATCCTTCCATCGTATTCCCTAGCATTTGTGAAGATACTGTATCTGTTGATTTAGAAGAATCCATCGTTGGAATCTCTTGGTTTACTGTTCGATTCAACACTTGTTTTGCCGCTAATTTTCCCTCTGACTTGCTATCTCCACTTGAGTTTGTGCTTGTCTTCTTATCTCCGCCTGATGTAGAACATGCTGTTAGTGCCATGCTCATTGCTAAAACCGGTACTACAACTGCTGTTAGTTTTTTCATTTTTTTCTTTTTCATTTTCTGTACCCTCCCTAATTCTAAACGATAGCTATTAAAGAATTTTCTGATAATTCTGTTTTTCTCTATATATTTATCAGACGATTCTTACTAATTCTTATTCTACTAATTTTTTAATTTTTGTAA
>NZ_JBNLYC010000118.1:0-13480 GCF_050172015.1 Bacillus sp. GMa5/1
TGAAGGGTTTACACGCAGCAGCTTATATGGAGTTTTGCGAAGTCTTACGAAACTCATACGGAATCTTATCGCCTACAATTACGCAACTTGCTAAATTAGCGGCGATATCCATGTCCTAAGCCTTATTGTACTTCTAGCGCATAAAACGTCATATAAACGAATCTGAGGCGTCTAAGAGGTATCTTCCTATCTATCGAAAACTAACGCAGGATTATCGTTTATTACCTTTCGTTATTAAATACAAATCTATTAACACAATCAGTCGAAACCATATATTTATGTAATTGTCTTATGCGTAAAATCCCCGATAGAATTCGGTGTTTGAATTCGTGTCGGATATATTATCTTTATAAAAATAAATCTTTATAAGACTAATTCTTTATACCGTATGATACATCAGCTATCATATGCGCATATAAAAGCAAAGTAGTTAGTGTTAAATCGATAATAGTTAGTGCCTAACATTAATATCGAAAACAGTTAGTGCCTACTGTCTAAAGTTGACAGTTAACTAGAAAAGAATTAGATCTATTAAAAGAAAAGAGAAGAAAAGGATTTTTTCTTCTTTTAGAAATCACGCAGCAATGAAATGAATTGAAGAGGGCGGGAATTAATGCGTAATAGAAGAATAAAAAAGAACGTAGTTATATTTTTGTTATAGTTCTTTAGTTCTTGTGAATCTCGTTGACCCGCAGCAGCCTGCGTATAAGAAATGCAGTTTACCGCTAAATTGGTGCGCTGATACCTCCACCGCAAACTATGCGAAGACTTATACGAAGCCCTAAATTGTATTGTTGCGACTATCATTCGAACTTATCGCCTACCATTCGTACATATATCTCCATTATCTACAAACGCCTTAGACGTCTCTTAATGCCTCTCTAACGAGTTCTAACGTATTTAAGACCAATTACAATAAAATGACCAACAGAGCGTCATACGAGCGAATCTGAGAGGTCTAATTATGTCGCATCCCGATTAATCTCGTAGAGCGTGACGGAGTTACCCAAAATATCCGCATATACTAAAAACTACACTATAAAAATTTCACATACTGAACTTAAACCCTTAGACAACAAAGCGGCAGTAAGTTGCATACGAAATCGCAGAAACTAGAAATAGTTATCGAATTAGACGAAGGTCTTTCGCTAAATAACTACTAAAATAGCAGCAGTATTAAGGATGATAGAAATTATAGGAGTAATCTTAGGGGTTATGGGAGTATCTTTAGATATTATAGGAGCTTTTTTAGATTAAACCGATATATGCTCGCGTTTATGTACGTGTAGGAAACCCCTACAGAGAGGCGGAGCATAATGGAAAACGGTATAAATAATATGATTATCGTAACAGACTCGTACGGTCGTCAAAAAACGATACTTGCGAATCACCTACCGAAAACACCTAAGTTTTTCGATGACGGGCACTTCGAGCAGTTAGACGGACTACTAACGTATGAATTTAGTACGCTAGCGAGCGATCCCGATACGCAGCATTTAATCGCAGGGAACAACGTTATCGTACGAAACAAAGATCGTAAGTTAATGCTATTTACGATTATTCGTACAGTAGAAGAACGAAAAGACAATAAGTATGTACGTCGAGTATTCGCAGAAAATGCGGCGGTTGATGACTTATATAATCACGTCGTAGACGGTGAAGAGTTAGTCGCAGTTAGCGTTAAGGATGCAGCTACAAAAATCCTAGCGGGCAGCGGTTGGCAATTAGGAATCGTAGATTATGCGGGATTACAAAACGTTAACCTTCGCGAATATCCTACGGCATTAGCTGCGTTACATCAGATTCGCGATCAGTACGGTTTAGAAATGGAATTCACCGTTTCATTTATGGGTATGAAAGTGCGAGATCGTTTCGTACATCTAGTTAAGCGACGCGGTAACGTTACTGGGAAGCGATTCACGTACGGAAAGGATCTAACAGGCGTAACGCGAGAAGTAGATCGATCCGATATCGCAACGGCGGTTATTCCGATCGGTAAAGCTGACGAGTCAGGGAAGCGTCTAACAATCGAGGCATTCGAAAACCACCACGACGGCTATACATCACCAAAAGGGCAAAAGTGGGTAGGCGACGAGCACGCAATGCAGCTATACGGAAAACAAGGAAAGCACCTATTCAAACGCCTAGATTTAAGTAGCGTAGATAATGAATACGAGTTAATGAAAAAGGCAGTAGAAGAGCTAAAGCGCGTTAAGCAGCCACGAGCAACATACGAAGTTAGCGTCTTATTACTGGAATCGTTAACGGGCTATGAGCACGAGAAAGTACGTCTAGGCGATACGATCCTAGTTAAAGATACGATGTTCGAGCCTGCATTAGCAGTTAATGCACGAGTTATCGCAATCTATCGATCATATACGAATCCTTCGAAGGACTACGTTGTACTGGGCGAATTCGTGCCGCTAGTGATCGATAAGAATAGACAGATCGAAGCAATTCAAGAAACGATCAATCAAAACATTACGAAATGGGAGCAAGGCGGCGAGGTCGTATATAAAAGCCCTAACGAGCCGATTAAGAGTAAGCGTACGCCCGATATGTTGTGGCTAGATATATCAGCGCAACCAAACGTTATGAGACGTTGGGACGCCGAGAACGATCGTTGGGTTAATGCGTCGGTAACTACACCGCAGGAGATCGGAGCAGAAACGCCCGAAGGAGCGCAGGACAAGGCGAACAAAGCCGAAGAGACTGCAATCGCAGAAGCAGCGGAAGACGCGGCGATCAAAGCGAAGAAGGCCGAAGAAAAGGCGATCGAAGTAGCCGAAGAAATGGACGAAGAGATCAAAGTCGAATTGAAATCGTATGTCGAAGGTCTAACGGAAGAAGTCGAAGCCGAAGTCAAGAAACATGCGGATCAAAAGGCGAAAGACGCCGAACTAAATGCGAAACTATTCGCGGAAGGATATGCGGAAAAAGAATGGCACTACGGCGAGACGCCACCCGAAGACCTAACGCAAGTATGGTTTGACATGTCTAGCAAGCCGAATAAGATCCGAAAGTATAATCCTAAAACGAAAACGTGGGAGGCAGCGTCACCAACAAAGCCGAGCGATATCGGGGCGGAAACGCCTACGGAAGCACTAAAGAAAGCGCAGGACGAGGCAAAGAAGGCACAAGACGCAGCGATCAAGCAAGCCGAAGAAATGGACAGGGCGATCAAGACAGAAGCGGAAAGGATCGCTAAAGAAGCCGAAGGAGCAGCGAAGAAGCATACGGACGAAGTTACGAAGCAAGTCGAAGAAGCGTTAAAACAAGATGCGCAGAACAAGGCGGACGCAGCGAAGCAAGGCGCATTAAGCGAAGCCGATAATCGTATCTTAAAAGCTCGTCAAGAAGCCGAAAAGAATGCGAAGGCAGAGGCGGAAAGACTGGCGGAAGCAGCCCGAAAGAAGGCGGAAGAAAACGCAGCAGCGGACGCACAAGCGAAAGCAAATGCCGCACGAGATCAGGCGAAGAAGGATGCAGCTACGGACGCACAAAACAAAGCGAATGCAGCACAAAAAGCCGCTACAGATCGAGCGAATGCCGTTAAGACCGAAGTAGAAAACTTCGCTAAAGATGCGGGAAATATTACGCAAGGTACACTCGCAGCACAACGATTACATGGCGTAACGATCAGCGGTAAGAGTGCGAAGATCGTCGATATCGATGCGTCAAACATTAATGTAGGTACGCTAGATGCGAATCGTTTGCGGGCGGGTTCGATCAAAGCGGATCTATTAGAGTTCGGCGGGCGCGCTAGGGATATAGCCGAAAATCGTCCCGTTACGTACACAGGTGGGAACGGATTCAGCATAAACGGCGGAATGACTGCGAGATACAACGGAGCGGGAAGTAGTAGAGCGGATAAATTCCCGTCCACTATGTCTCTAGATTTCGGGACTGTTATCGGGGAGTGTGTTCGTATTCAGTGGACTTCGTTCTATTCGAATGATGCACGATATGCAGTACGCAGTTACAAACTAGAAACTTCAATAGACGGCACAAACTGGACGACGTGGGCGGACGTAACAAACAACACAAACCCGATCGTAAGTCATGGCGTAGCGGGTAGCGGGCAAGTTCGATATGTTCGACTAACTGTACGAGCACCGCAAGAAGGGCAGACGAGCGTTAACGTGGCTAACTTCGAAGTACATTCGGTACAGGCGGGAACGATCGTTACAGGCGATTCTATCTTAACGGGTCGAATCGATGCTACGAAAGTAAATGTCGATAACCTTAATGCGGGCAATATTAAATCAGGTACGCTACATGCGGATCGTATCGGTGCGAATTCGATCAATGCTTCGAAGATTGTAGCAGGAGCGATAAACGGGAATCACATCGCAGCGAACGCAGTTAATGCGAATCAGGTAGCAGCGAACGCAATCACTACGGACAAGCTGCATGTACTGGCGAAAAGTCTCGTAAATAACGTAACAGTATCGGGCGACCTTAATACAGGGTGGAACGTGAGCAAACATGCGACGTCAGGCGTTGCGTTACGCCCTTCTACGAATATGGGCGACACAATCCTAGATACATTCACGACGGCGGAACATGATACGCCTACGCTTCACAATTCAAGTTACTTCGAAGTAGATCCGAATCAGACGTATAAATTTAGCATTGGAATGTTTGTCGATAAGAACAATCGAAATGCCTCGCAGTACTTCGGATTCAATGCGTACGACAAGGATATGAATGAGATCGAAACGTACTTCGTTAATCCAAACGGTACAAATATTGATCCTACGCCTCGTAAAAACCCGTATTTCTGGTCGGGTAAAGATGTTTCGGGATCATGGCGCATGATGGACGCTTATGTAATGAGTTCGCAAGGTCAAGCAAACGAATGCCCTGCGGGACGTAACATACATCAGAACTTCAAAATGCACCCCGCTACGAAATACTTACGTATGCGATTCTATTCGGGCTATTATCCAACGGTCAAAAACGCAGCTATGGAAGTGTTATGGCATTCTCCTTCGGTAACTGCGGTCGATAGTGGCGTAATTATTGCAGATAAGATCGTAACAGGTTCGTTAGATGCGAATAAAGTCAACGTTACAAACCTAAAGGCGAATAACATCACGTCAGGTACTATGACTGCTGATCGAATTAACGGCGGTACAATCAACGCAAACACTACGAATATTATCAATATCAAGGCGGGTAATATTACGAGTGGTACGATCGATGCAGCGAAGATTACCGTTACAAATATGGATGCTGCAAACATTACCGCAGGTATATTAAATGCAGATCGCATCGGAGCGAAATCGATCAGTGTTGATAAGATGGTGATCGGCGATACTACAAATCTATGCCCGAACCCCGATTTCGAGCAGGAAGGCGGGTGGTTTGGTACGGTAACTCGAATCGACTCTAGTAATGCGTCAGTACCTACGGGAGCACCTACGAAATTCGTCGGAAGACAAACGCAGCGCGACGGAAAAGGCTCGGATATGTTCGCAGTTAAGCAAGGCGATCAATTCTACATTTCGGGCTATGTAGCTTCGAAGAATAGTAATCACGGCGCAACTATTGGGATCTACTTCTTTAATAAAGACGGTGGCGCGGTTGCTGCAATGAACTCGGGATATAAGACAAAACAAAACGGACAATGGCAATTCCACGAAGGTTGGATCACCGCACCCGCAAACGCAGTTAAAGCGTACGTATGGACGCAGATAAATGAGTTTAAGGATTTCGGCGAGTGGTTCTTTACGAAAATCGAAGTTCGACGAAGAATGACGGGACACCTTATCGTAGACGGCGCTATCAGCGCTCAAAGACTCGCAACTAATGCGGTAACTGCCGAAAAGGTGGCGGCGAATGCTATTACTGCGGATAAGATCGCAGCAAACGCAGTCAACGCAAACAATATCGCAGCGGGCTCGATCACTACCGATAAAATCGCAGCAGCGGGAATAAGTGCCGATAAAATCACATCAGGTGTTATCGATGCGAATCGTGTACAAGTGCGAAATCTAAATGCGGGCAATATCACGGGCGGAACGATGTCGGCGGATCGCATTACAGGCGGAACGATCAACGCTAACAATACGAATATCATTAACCTAAAGGCGCAGAACATCGCAGGCGGTACGATCAATGCAGATAACGTAGAAATCAGTAACGGACGCGTAACGATCAACAAAGACGGCGTTACAGTAACAGACGCTAACTTCTTAGTAAGAGACGCTAGAACGGGTTTTACACATACAGTGAATACTTCGACAAACCTACTATATGACCACTCATTCGAGACGATCAAGGCGGACGGAACTGCGATCGGCGAATTCTATCTAAATATGGAATGGGCTACGCTATCGAGCGATCTTAACAGCTCATTTTATCAATGGGCGAGAGTCGGAACGCCAAAAATGTGTAGTGCACATACGTATGACGCACCCGTCGAAGCGTCCCCGTTCGGCTGGAATGCAGCATTATTAAATCAATCTAACTACGTAGCGCAACGATTTAACGCTACTGCGGGCAAGCAATATACAATATCATTCCATGCAGCGAAACCATTCGGTGGATTAGCAGCGGGACAACCGCGATTAATTATCGAGCACATGAAAGACAACAACGTAGTACATTCAGAGACGAAAGATTTTGCTATTCCTGCTACACCTGCGGGTGAATGCGTAAGATATGGCGTTACAGTAACGGCACATGCAAACATCGCAGGCGGTCGTAGTTCTTCTATTCGAGTCCGTTTCCTAACAACTAACGCAAACTGGTGTGTATTCGATGGTGTACAAGCCGTAACAGGTAACCGAGCAGCGCCATACGACGCGGAAGATTCGTTATGGAAATTCGGACAAAATCGCATAAAGTTAGATGCAGTTAATATACGTAAATTATACGGCAATGATATCGAAGGGGACGTCGTACGATCAGCGAATTTCCAAGTTCCGTATAAACAAAGTCGTGCGGTAGTCGATCATAGTAATGGTAACGTATCGTTTAATGCTGCGAGCGGTAACGTACATCTAGGTAATATGAACACAAACGAGATTATCGCAGATAAGGTTGTAAGAGTTCAGAACGGCATGAGTATTCGAGGCGTTAACGAAAACGGCGTAGGTATCGAGACTAGCAAGCTATACAGATCGTGGGGCGGAAACATCGAATTAAATAACGCCATTATTAAAACCCCTGCGGTCGTATTCGGTGGTAATATCCCAACGACACAAGACGGTACGTTATGGTATGGCAATGGGTGGCAGGGCTTAGGATTCTATGTCGCAATCGGCGGCGCATGGCACACGGTATCGGCGGGATTCGGTGCAGGTTAAACCAAATTACAATAGAATTCGCGTCTATGTATATAGAGGTAGGCGCGATCCACTTTAAATATAAAATTGGAGGTAATACAACATGAGAGTAGATACGTCAAACGGTAGACCATTCTTAGGAAGATTAATCGAGATTAGCGCAGATGGGTCGATGACTATTCCGAAAGATTTACTAGAGTACGCAGGCATTTCGCAGGCATCACAAGTAGAAGTTATCGGAACTAGCGAAAGTTTAGTTTTTAAAACAACTACGAAGCGCTGCGATATGTGTAATAAGAACGCAAATACTAAACAAATGGGCATGTTCAAATTATGCGAGCGTTGCTATACGAGTTTAACGGGCAAGACGTGGGAAGGCGAAGAAATTACGGCGGACAAACCCGCGCCTCTAACACCCGAAGTATAACAAGAGATAAGGCAACATATTGCCGCTCTTTATTAATAAAACGAAATTTGGCGAAACCCGATGCGGCTTCGTCATTTTTTTTTGTATTTATTGACTACATTAGAAAAACACGATACCGAGATTGTGATTTTAAGCGGATTATCTTTTCATTCGTGGATATTAGGTTATTAAATGACGAGATTTGGTGAAGTTTAAAGGCATGTTATAATCTTCCTAGCAATTTATCTAACGTAAAGGGGGGATGCCTAATGCATTCCAGTCTTGTACTGCCTAATATTAATATGGCAACTGCAACACAAGTCGCAGATTTTCTAGGCATTAACATATCAACGGTGCGCAAAATTCAGCAACGTAACACTGTCGAGTTAAAACACGCGGGTGTAATCTCGCTTACGGGAACAGAAGTGGCGCAACGGATTACAGAAGGAAGTACGCCAACGGCGATTACATATAAGCGAGGACATATGGTAGTTGAGTGGAAGGCGGAAAACGGCGATAATCAAATGACGACAATACCACATTCGCAAGTTATGCTATTCACGAAACAGGCAGTTGTAATTCTAGCAATGCACTTGCGCAATATGTCAGATGAACAAAAGCAACAAGTGCGCTCTTTAGTATCTACTTTAAGAGGTTGAATCGCATAATATGACAATTTTCCCTAGTTAAATACTTGTCATTTCGATTTTATTCGTGCTATAATCGATCTAACAACTAAATCGAACGTAAAAAAGCGCCTACCGACGGCAATCGGTAAACGCTTATAGTTGCTAGTTTCGACTCCAATCGATTCTAGCGGCTTCCGTATATAGCCCATACGGATTAAATTTATGTATTCATTATATCGACTATTGTGGAAAGTTTCAAGTGTGAAATTCTACCTATTTTGGTCGATATATTTTGCGATACTCTTTTAATCTTATTAATGGGATTACGGGGTATCGCTTTTTTATGTTTGCGACGTGGAACCTTAAAATCGGAAATGTGCCTGATACCACGTAACGAAATAAAAACTGATTGGCTTGCTATCGGTCGTGCGGAGAGTACTCGTAATACTCTTACAAGGATAGCGCCCCGTAACGTATTCCTATTCATGCGTTGCGGGTAGGCGAGAACTTGCCTAGGCGTGTAGTCTAAAAGGTTCGGGGGGTTATCGTTAGCATTACGGTGCTAGGGAATACGCTCAGCATGTCACGTAGGGACGATATTACGGGGACAAGCCGAGAAAAAGGGCGTATGCGGTGAAAATCGCTGAGTGAATAGGGTCTATGCATACGGATACCTTATAAGTGACCGCATGGCGAAAACAAGACGCTTATCCATCTATTTTGATTGATTACTTTTTTGTAGTCTTTCAAAGTAGGGGATAAGTCTGCCTGTCAGCCGTTTCCTTAATCGTTCCCACATGATAAAAACTGAAAAGACAAAAGGTCAAGACCTTTTAAAAGATTTATACCACTATCAGAGGATAGAGGACGAAGAGAACGACTACCACTAACTGAAATAGAGGAAAGACGGAAGGAAACGGAAACTGCTAAACGGTGGGAAACGTTAGAGTAAGTGATAAACATAGATTTGTAGAAACTACATAGTAAAAATGATAATAGAATGATAGAAAGAGTTGGTATTAGTAGGAGGGACAGGGGGGGTGAACAAGGTTTTATGGAAATTTTCCACTCGTGCTAGTATGTGTTATCATTTGCGTATTAGTAGGAGGATAAAAGTGATGAAAATACAAAAAAAGGATACAAAACTAACTGAACAATTACAAGAAATTCATAAAAAAGAAGAAGTATATGAGCCAATAATTAGAATAAAACAAGGGGGTATGGAACAAGACGCGACGTTAGATATGCCATTTAGTTTATTTTCATACACTCGCATAAAAGGGTATAAACCTGAAATGACGTTATTATACCTGTGTATACTGCGATCTTATGAACGTGAAGATAACTGCGCTTATCCTTCACAGGACGAACTAGCGAAATTATATGGAAAGGATACGCGTACATTACAACGTCACTTAGTTGTATTAGAAAAATTTGGATTAGTTCGAATCATAGGTTATGGTGGGGGACAACGAAATTTATACGTACCATTAAAACCGAAAAGCCTTCACGAGTTAATTAAAGCGAATCCCGAATTAAAATTAATACAGTAGTTTTTATAGCAACTTATTTGTGAAATTATGTTCTATAACGAAGGGGATGAAGAGAAGTGCGTTTAAACAAAGACGATAGGTCATTACCTGTATTATTAGCTTACGAAAGAGATAAAAGTGGAAATCTAGCAGTTTGGTGTCCTTATTGCGCTTGTTGGCACCTACACGGACAAGGGGATGGTCATCGTATGGCGCATTGCATAAATCAAAGAAGTCCATTCAAAAAGACGGGATATGTTATTAAAAAAGGTTCGAGTAAGGACTATGAATTTAACAGTAATACATATTTTGATTATCAATACGATAAACTTGATTTAAAATACACTGATGAAAAGATAGAAGAGAAGTCTTGGTGAAAAGCTAAGGCTTCTTTTTATGGTTACGTTTAGTAAATGCAAGCTCTAAAGGGGGTATAGTGTGAGTTTTGGAGGTAATAGATTTACAATATTTGTGTTAACATAACTGTATGGGCAGAAAAAGAATCGATCCAAATAAGAAAAAAGTACCTTATCCAATTTCAATAGCTCAAGATGATTTGGAATTTTTAAGAGAAGAAGCAAAGCAGGAGGGTGTGGCAGTTTCATCAATTTTTACATCTATGATAAAACGACATATTAATGAAAAAAGGAATGAATTAGGAAAAAAGGACTAGTTAAGTCCTTTTTTTTAGTGTATTATTATCTTAGAAATAAAATTATTAAGAATATATGTTCTATTTTTTATCGATTTGAGGTTGTTTTTGGCGTTTTCATAAAAAAAAAATAACTAATAACCGAAAGGAGTTAACGAAATGACCGCTATACTACAGGAAATACCATATGAACTAGAAAGCCCGCGTATTAAAGAATCGCTAAATCGTGAATTCGCCACTGCTACGATTGATTTGTACGGCGACAACAAGCGAGAGGACATCGTAACAGTTGTCACGATAAAGAACGAATGGACGAGCGAAGAAATACACGCACTATTCAAGGAGTATAGCGACTGTTATAACGAGGGCGAAGTCGATACTGCGTTTGTAGAATGGCTCAAAATAGATAAAAGCGTAGATTTTATTACACTATAAAGCAACTACCACAAAGCGAATATATCCCTTTTAACGAAACGAGCGGGCTTATAAACGAAGAGAGTACGAAATACATGCGGTGCGTTCGAAAGCGACGTCAGGACTAACCAAACTGACCGAAATGAGCGGAAACGACGACACCACCACCGCATTATGACGAAATAAAACAAAATGAACGAAAAAAGCGTTAGGACTAACCAACCTAGCGTTTTTATTTTTGTTCTTTTAACCAATTCGAAAGGATATAAAAGTGTCGATATTTTTAAAAACGATAAAAATCTGCGTTAAAAAGGATATAATAGCGTTATAACGAAAATATTGTACGAGGTGATGCGTTATGTCAGATAAAACAGATAGCTCTCAATCCATATATATAAGCAAAGACGTAGCGACGATGTTAAAAATCCAAGAGTCTACTTTGCGTAAGTACTGTATCATGCTCGAGGAACAAGGGTATCATTTTCACAAGAACGAGCACGGACACCGCGGTTTTATGGATAACGATGTTATAACGTTAAGAAAATTAATCGAGATTAAATCACACCCCGATATGACGTTAAAACAGGCTTGTAACGCAATTATGACGTGGGTTAATGATAAAGATGTGTCGAGGGTTGATACGAATGTTATAACGGAAGATACGCAACATGACGAGCGATATAACGAGCTTAAAGAAATGATTCAGCAACAGAATGAATTATTAAAGAGTATGGTGAAAAAATTAGACGAACAACAACGTTATATTGACGAGAAGTTAGAGAAACGGGACTATCAATTGATGGAAGCTATACGAGATATGCAAGAAGAAAAACGAGTTTTATTAGAAACGGCTGCGGCTAGTCGAGATAAAAAATGGTATAAATTTTGGGAGCGTTAGGAATGAATGAACTTCTTAGCGCTTTTATTTTTTTGCTTTTTAATTAACTCAAGTCAACTGCAGGTGAAAAATAAAGATACCACAAGGATGTGATACCTTTATTTGGCTAACCATTGTAGCCGTGCTCAGTGCTCTTAATCAACTATCAGGGTTAATTAAAAACACCTCAGATGTGTACTTCAAAGTTAAAGAAGAAGTACAAAAGAGTCGCACCCGCCAAGATATCAACTCAGAGTAAGCACAAGAGGAGGAAACCCTCTCCTTGTTCTTATATTATAACATAAATCATTATATGAATCAACACGGTCTTACACTAAATAGTCGTGTATATACGGCGCACACACGATATAACGGTAACAATTTACGATATATATCCAATGTCGTTAATTCGAAATAGTTACTCATGGATATAGCATTGTGAAGTCTAGTGAGTTAATTAAGATGTATACGAGAGTTCTGCGACTGCATAGCGGGTGCATGGCGGACTTTCACGTAATAAATGTCGCACACTAACAATTAAATTTAACGATAGATTTTAAGGTATTTATTGTAGAGTTTGCGGTAGTGTATCGCAATGTATCGGGCTATATAGTGCGCATGAACCTCCTGATAATTGGATATTAAATAGGTTATATTTACGAACAATTATACACGATGTAAACTTTTCGTTTATCCTTTTGGCGTATAAGAAACGTTGATGTAATCGTAATGGTTACGATTTAATGTGCGATGAAAGTGTTTACGCATATTTACGTATATGTAAACTCAAGGCGCTTGTAATTCGCTATATAAGACGCCTATCACTGCGATATAAGGACGATAGTGTTTCGATAGGATAAATAGTATTGAAACTTTGTATAAACCCACATACGATACGTACAGATTTCGATATGGTGGCGACTTATTACGCATAATGTTTCGTTTCAGTAGCAAGAGAGGTCGGGCGGGGGCGCCCTTCAAAACTCGGGGGGTTACGTTATTGTGATACCTTAAAGTTATCAATTAAAATATGCGTTATTATATTCTAGATAAATCTTATATGAAATATTATAATCTATAAAAAGAATAGGAGAGGTTTCCCTCTCCCTTGTGCTTACTCCGAATCGTCTTGGCGGTTGTGATTCTTCTGCATTTCTTCTTTAACTTTGAAGTACACATCTGAGATATTTTTAATTAATCCAGATAGTTGATGAAGGCTTGTAATAACTGCCGCAATGATTACCTAATTCATATTATCACCTCCATTTGATATCTCTATCTTATCACTTTTATTGACACGAGTCAACTACAAATTTCATCTTTTTTAAATGTTAATAAAAATTATGAAACGAGAACGCAATGTCTTATAGGAGATTACTCACTATTACTGCGTTTTGGATTATAAAAAATAGGAGAGGTTTCCCTCTCCCTTCTTTTACTCTGAGTCGTCTTGGCGGTTGCGACTCTTTTGTACTTCTTCTTTAACTTTGAAGTACACATCTGAGGTGTTTTTAATTAACCCTGATAGTTGATTAAGACCTGTAATAACTGCTGCAATGATTACCCAATTCATATTATCACCTCCCTTTGATATCTCTATCTTATCACTTTAGTTTGCTCGAGTCAACAACTAATTTCATCTTTTTTCAAATGTTGTTAAAAGTTTCAAAATAGA